>CAZZWJ010000194.1:0-5988 GCA_964657875.1 uncultured Solirubrobacteraceae bacterium | reverse complement strand
AGGGGGGTCAGCCGGACGGCCGGCTGGAGGTCGGGCAGAGTGGTGGCACTCATCAGACAGCTCCTCGGATGGCGAGCGTGACGTTGTGTCCGCCAAATGCGAACGAGTTTGAAAGGGCGAGCGGCACGTGGCCGTTGATGGGGATCAGCGGCCGCGACTCACCGGGGACGTAGTCGAGGTCCAGCTCGGGGTCGGGCACCTCGTAGCCGAGCGTCGGCGAGATCATGCCGGTGGCGAGGATGTGCACGGTCGCGACGGCCTCGACCGCGCCGGCGGCGCCGAGCAGATGACCGACCGACGACTTCGTCGACGAGATCGGGATCCGGTAGGCGACATCCCCCAGCGCGTGTTTGATCGCGGCGGTCTCGGCGGCGTCGTTGAGCTGGGTCGAGGTGCCGTGGGCGTTGATGTAGACGATCTCGGAGGGCTCGGCGCCGGCGTCGATGAGCGCGAGCTCCATCGCCCGGGAGGCCGGGTCGCCGCTGGGGTCGGGCGCGGTGAGGTGGTGGGCGTCGGTCGTCGAGCCGTAGCCGGCGATCTCGGCGAGAACCGTCGCCCCCCGTGCCGCCGCCATCTCGGCGTCCTCCAGCACGAGCACGCCGGCGCCCTCGCCCATCACGAAGCCGTCGCGGCGGGCGTCGAAGGGGCGGGAGATGCCGGTCGGCGACAGCGCCTGCATGTTGGCGAACGACGCGGCCGCGAACTCGGTGAGCGTCGCCTCGGTGCCGCCGGCGACGACCGCGTCGGCGTCGCCGTACTGGATCATCCGCAGCGCGAGGCCGATGCCGTGGGCGCCGCTCGCGCAGGCCGAGCCGACCTGGAAGGATTGGCCCTGCAGACCGTGGCGCATGGTGATCGCCGCCGCGGCCGCGTTGGGCATGTACTGGGGGACGCCGAGCGGGGAGACCTGGCGGGCGCCGCGCTCGCGCATCACCTCCAGCTGAGTCTCGATCGTGCCCTGCCCGCCGATGCCGGTCGCGATCACGCAACCGACCCGGTAGGGGTCATAGGCCGACTTCATCGCCTCGGCCAGGCCCGACTGGGTCATCGCCTCGCTGGCGGCGACGAGCGCGAACTGCGAGAAGCGGTCCAGGCGCCGCGCTTCCTTCACCGACAGGTAGGTGCTCGGATCGAAGTCCGAGCAGCGGCCGAAGCCGTCGACGATGCCGACCGCTCCCGCGGACCAGCGCTCGTGCAGCAACGTGGCACCGACCCCGAGCGGGGTGACGGCGCCGACGCCGGTGACGACGACCTTGCGTCTATCCGGGGAGACGGGCAACGAGTCTCCTAGCCGGCGCGCTCGACGATGAGGTCGATCGCGTCGCCGACGGTCTTCAGGTCCTTCATGTCCTCGCCCTTGAGCACGACCCCGTACTCCTCCTCGACCACCTGGGCGAGCTCGACGAGGTCCAGCGAGTCGATGTCGAGCTCCTCGAACGTCGCGGTGCGGGTGATCTGGCTCTGATCGGGGCCGAAGCTCGCGAGCGTCTCGATCACTCGGGTCTCGACCTGCTCGGTTGTCACGGACATGGCTTGGTTCTCCTTCTCGGACGTTTTCAGGGGGTTCATGCGGCCAGGCCGCCGTCGACGGACAGAACGGCACCGGTCACATAACCGGCCGCCTCGGACGTCAGGAAGCGCACGCAGGCGGCGACCTCCTCCGGGGTTCCCGCGCGCCGGGCCGGAACCCGTTCCAGCAGGGCCCTGTCGACGCCCTCCATCATCTCGGTCTCGATCCAGCCCGGTGCGACCGCGTTGATCGTGATCCCTCGCCGCGCGACCTCGACGGCCGCGTTGCGGGTGAACGCGATCAGGCCGGCCTTGGCGGCCGCGTAGTTGGGCTGGCCGGGGTTGGCGCGCAGACCGACGACCGAGGCGATGTTGACGATCCGGCCGGTGCGCGCGCGCATCATCGGGCGCAGCGCCCGGCGGGTGAAGCGAAACGCGGAGGTGAGGTCGGTGTCGATCACCGTCTGCCACGCCTCGTCGGTGAGCGCCGGCGTGATGTTGTCGTCGGTGACGCCGGCGTTGTTGACGAGCACCAGCACCGGACAGTCGTAGGTGGATTCCAGCGCGCCGAACAGCGCATCGGGCGCCTGGGGATCGGTGACGTCGCCGCTGAGGGCGCTCGCCCGGCCACCGGCGGCCTCGATCTCGGCGACGACGCCCCGGGCGGCCCGCTCGTCGCTGCGGTAGTTGACCCCGACCGCCCAGCCGTCGGCGGCGATCGCCTTGGCGATCGCGGCGCCGATCCCGCGCGAGCCGCCGGTGACCAGCGCACACCCGTCGGCGCGCGGCTCAGGCATTGACGAGCTCCACGTCCTTGAAGGTCCGCTTCGCCAGACCGGTGAGCACCCGACCGGGTCCCACGTCGACGAACCGCTCGGCGCCGAGCTCGCGCAGCGCGAGCATCACCTCGCGCCAGCGGACGGGCCGCGTGAGCGCGTCGGCGAGCTCACGGCGGGGGTCGACGAACGGCGCGGCGCTCACGGCGCTGATCACGGTCGTGCGCGGCGCCGCGAAGTCGACCTCGGCGAGCGCGGCGACGAACTCCGGCACCGCGGCGGCCATCATCGGCGAGTGAAAGGCGCCGGTGACGTCGAGCTCCATCGCCCGCAGGCCGAGCGCCTTGGCGGCTTCGATCGCGGCCTGGATCTGACCGCTCGCGCCCGAGAGGACGATCTGCAGCGGCGAGTTGTCGTTGGCGACGGTGAGGCCCGAAGCGACCGCGATCTCGTCCGCGTGATCGGAGGCCCCGGCGCCGATCACGGCGACCATCGAACCGTCGCCGGCGGCGAGACCGGACTCATGCATGAGGCGTCCGCGCAGCGTGACGAGCTCGAGGCCCGCCCGTTCGCTCAAGGCGCCGGCAGCGACCAGGGCGCCCAGCTCGCCGAGTGAGTGGCCCGCCATCGCCAGGCCCTGCGGGGAGCCGAGCGCGCTCCAGCCGGCGAGGCTCGCGCAGTAGATCGCGGGCTGGGCGAAGTGAGTGCCCTCGTCGGCACGCGGGAACGGGTCACAGCCGACCACCTCGTCGGCGAGCGCGAGCAGGTCGGGACGCTCGCGTGCCACGAAGTCGCGCATCTCGGGCGTCTGGCTCCCCTGCCCGGGGAACAGGATCGCAGTCGGGGTGTCGGAGGAGGCGGTCATCACCATGCAAGAACCTACGCCGACCTTATGTCGCGGATACACGGACTCCTGCCTTTTCCCCCCGAACGGGGGGCGGTCTGAGCAGGTGTTTCTCATTCCCGCTTCATGCGACTCGAATGCCCGTCCAGACCTGTAGGCTGCCCGCCTGTCATGAGCCTGCCCGTCCCGAGCTCCCGCACCGCCGCGCTGGTGACCGGAGCCTCCTCCGGAATCGGTGCCGAAATCGCCCGTGAGCTCGCCGATCGCGGCCACAACGTGGTGCTTCTCGCGCGCCGCAAGGACCGCCTGGAGGCGGTCGCCGCCGAGATCAGCGCCGCGCATTCGGTGCGCGCCGAAACGCTCGGCTGCGACCTCTCAAAGCCCGCCTCGCGTCAGCGCCTGCCCGCCCGGATGGCATCCCTGGGGCTCGAGGTCTCGATCCTCGTCAATAACGCGGGCTTTGCCACCGGGGGCCCGTTTCATCAGTCCGACCAGGCGCGTGAGCTCGATCAGGTCCGGGTGCTCGTCGAGGCGCCCGTCGCCCTGTGTGGGCAGTTCGTCCCCGCCATGGTCCGCCGCGGCAGCGGCGCGGTGCTCAACGTCGCCTCGACCGCCGGCATGCAGCCGCTGCCCTACTCGGCCGGGTACTCGGCGGCCAAGGCCTACCTGCTCACGTTCTCCGAAGCGCTGCACCAGGAGCTCAAGGGCTCCGGGGTGACGGTCACCGCGCTCGCCCCCGGTCCGGTGGCGACCGAGTTCTGGGAGAGCGCCGGCTGGGAGGTCGGCTCCGGGCAGACGTTCGAGGACGCGGTGCCGCGCGCCGTCTGGGTGACCGCCGAGCAGACCGCCCGCGCGGGCGTCGCGGGCCTCGCCTCCGGTGATCGCGTCGTCGTCCCCGGCCTGCCGATCCGCGCCGCGATGCTCGCCGTCTCACATCTCCCCCACGCGATCAAGCTGCCCGCGATCGAGTGGGCGATGCGCCGCCGCTGACCCGGAACCCGTACCCGGTACCCGGCGCGTCGGCGGTTCAGGACATCAGACCGATCCGCTGTGCCCGCTGCACCGCTTCGGCGCGGTTGCGGGCGCCGAGCTTGCGATACAGGGCGCTCGTGTGCTCCTTGACGGTGTGCGGCGAGAGGTACAGCGTGGCGGCGATCTCGCGGTTGGTGCGCCCGTCGGCGATCAGGTCGAGCACCTCGCGCTCGCGCTCGGACAGCAGTGGTGTCGGCAGCTGCGACGTCGGCGCGAACAGCGTCTGCCCCAGACCCACCGCCCGCACCGCGCGCACGACCTCCCGGGCCTCCCAGTCCTTGGAGACGAACCCCGAGGCGCCCGCGGCCCGAGCGGCCGCCGGCGACATCCGCCCCGAGCCGGAGATGAGCAGCACCCGCGTCTCGGGCGAGGCGCGGCGGATCGACGCGCACACGTCGGCGCCGGACTCACCGGACAGGAACAGGTCGACGAGCGCAACGTCGGGGTGGAGCGTCGCCAGCAGCCCGAGCGCCTCCTCGCCCGAGCGCGCCGAGAGGCAGCGGGCCACCCACGGCTGCTCGCCGAGCAGCACCCGAAAGCCCCAGTGCACGACCTCGTGATCGTCGACGACGAGCACCCGCAGACGCCGCTCGGCGCCGGTCACGGGGGCCGGGTCAGCCGGCGAGGTCACGGTCGCCCTCGCCCTGGGGGACGACGAGCCGCACCCGCCATTCGCCCCGCGCCGGCGCGCCGAAATCGACGACGCCACCGTGCTGGAGCGCCTCGAAGGCGGCGAGGCGCAGCCCCATTCCCGCGCCCCGCGAGGCGGTCGCGACCCCGTCGTTGCGGACCTCGAGTGAGAACGTGTCGGCGTCGGCGCTCACGAGCACCTGCACCGCTGTCGGGTGCGCGTGCTTGGTCACGTTGCGCAGCGCCTCGGCGAGCACCGACTGGGCCAGCGGCTCCGCCCACGCGGGCGTGCGCACGCCCTCGGGCCAGCGCACGGTGACCGGTGCGCCGGACAGGCCGACGCGCCCCGCCCGCGCGACCTCCGCGGCGAGCGTGCGCGTTGACGGGACGCGGTTGGCCAGCGGGGCCAACGGGCGCTCCAGGGCCTCGCGCAGGTCGCCGAGCGCCTGCTGCATCTCGCTGCGGCAGCGCTCTCGCTGCTCGGTGTCCAGGGGCGCCTCGGCGCTCAGGGCCAGCGACACCCCGAACAGCCGCTGGACGACCCGCTCATGGATCTCGCGGGCGAGCGCGATCCGCTCGGCGAGCCGGCGGCTGCGCTCCTCCGAGCGGGTGGCGTTGCGCGCGGTGGCGACCAGGGCGGCGGTCTTGCCGAGCGTGGAGAGCAGGTGGCGCTCCCCGTCGCCGAGCTCGAAGCGCCCTCCGCCACGGTCGGCGAGGATCACCCCGTAGGCGTGGCCGGCCGCCGACAGCGGCGTGCAGACGAGCGTCGTGATCCCGAACCGCTCGGCGTACTCGCGCGGGACCTCGCCCGCGACGCCGCCGGCGACGACGACCTGGTCGCCGCGCAGCGCGCGCTGGACGAACGGCGTCTCGCTCATCGACTCCGGCAGCCGCAGATCCCGAAACGACGTGCCGTGGGCGCCGACCACGACCGCCCGCCGGCGGGGGACGTCGGCCATGAAGATCGCCGCCCGCTGCATCGTGGTCAGGCGGCAGATGGCCTCACAGATGCGGTCATAGAAGTCCGTCGCGGAGGTGTCGGTGTCCAGTTCGGCGAGCAGCTCGACGAACACCTCCAGCGGCTCGACCCCGGTGAGCAGCGCCGGCGGTCGCTCGACGCTCATCGGCGCCGGGCCTCAGGCCGCGACGGGCGCGAGCTCATGGCGCCGGCGGATCTCATAGAGCGTCGTGCGCTCC
>CAZZWJ010000193.1:0-5989 GCA_964657875.1 uncultured Solirubrobacteraceae bacterium | reverse complement strand
GCCTGGGTGGCGGCGTTGACGCGGCCCTCGGGGCCGGCGTCGAAGCCGCCGTCGTCGCCAAGCACGCGCGTCGGCTGGCGCGCCTGGAGTGGTCACGCGCACTGAAACCCGGTGGACCCGGCATCTGGGCCCAGGGTGAGCCGCCGCCCCGCGAGGGCTGCACGCTCGACGTGCTCATCGACGGCGCCGAGGCGATGGCCGCCATCGCCGAGGCGATCGGCGCCGCCCGTGAGTTCGTCCACATCACCGGTTGGCATGTCGCCCCCGAGTTCGAGCTCGTGCGTGATGACCCCTCCGCGGTGCTCGGAGTCCTCCTCGCCCACACCGCGGAACGGGTGGACGTCCGGGTGCTCGCATGGGCCGGCGCTCCGATTCCGGCGTTTCATCCCACCCGCGCCGAGGTGCGCGAGGGTGTCGACCGGCTCGTGCGCGACACCAAGATCCGCTGCGAGCTGGATCCTCGGGAGCACCCGTTTCACTGCCATCACGAGAAGACGATCGTGATCGACGGTGAGATCGCGTTCGTCGGCGGCATCGACATGACCGACTTCGGTGGCGACCGCAACGACTCCTCCGGTCACCCCGCCCGACGGCGTCTGGGCTGGCACGACGTCGGCACCCGCCTGCACGGCCCGGTGGTCGGCGACGTGGCGGCCCACTTCGCGATGCGCTGGCGCGAGCTCACCGGCGAGACCGTCCCCGCCCCGCCGCCACCCGCGCCGTGCGGCACGCACACCGTTCAGGTGGTGCGGACCGTCTCGGAGGTGATGTACGACTCGGTGCCCAAGGGTGACTTCCGCATCCTGGAGAGCTACACCCGGGCGCTGAGCTCCGCGCGTGAGTTCATCTACCTGGAGAACCAGTTCCTGTGGGCTCCGGAGATCATCAGGCTGCTCTCCGCCAAGCTCCGCAACCCGCCGCAGGATTCCTTCCGGCTCGTCATCCTGCTCCCGAGCAAGGCCAACAACGGCCAGGACGACACCAAGGGCCAGCTCGGTCGTCTCATCGCCGCCGACGGCGACGCCGGCCGGCTGCTCGCCGTCACCCTGCGCTCGCTCACCGAACAGCGAGACGACCCCCTGTACGTGCACGCCAAGGTCGGCATCGTCGACGATCGCTGGCTCACGGTGGGGTCGGCCAACCTCAACGCCCACTCGCTGATGAACGACACCGAGATGAACGTCTGCACCGATGACGGCGAGCTGGCGCGCCACACCCGGCTGCGGCTCTGGGCCGAGCACCTCGACACCGATGTCGAGACGATCGCGGATCGCCCCGCGTCGGTGGTCGTCGACGAGATGTGGCGGCCGATCGCCGGCGAGCAGCTCCGTCGCCGCGAGGCCGGCGAACCGCCGACCCATCACCTGCTCGCGCTGCCGGGCGTGTCCCGGCGGTCGGGGCGGCTGCTTGGTCCCCTCGTGGGACTCGTCGACGACGGCTGACGTCTGCGGTGTCAGCGGGCGGCCGGCGCCTCAGGCGCGCGTGTCGTCCTCGTAGCCGATCAGCCAGTGCAGGCCGTAGCGATCGACGACCTGTCCGTCGACCGCGCCCCAGGGACGCTCCTGCAGGTCGTCGAGCACCCTGCCTCGCTCGGCGAGCCGCGCGAACCACGTACGCAGCGTCGGCGGGTCCGCGGTGCCCAGCAGCGACAGCATCAGCCCCGAAGCGCTGAACGGCGGCTCGTCCCCGGCCGCATCGGAGGCGTTGAGCGCGATCGGCGCGTCCATGAGGAATCCATGCGCGACGGCGTCGGGGGGCCCGTCGGTGCGGCCGAACTCCTCGAAGGTATGGACCTGCGCGCTGCCCCCGAAGACGTCGGCGTAGAACGACAGCGCCTCGCGCGCCGTGCCGGGAAACGCGATGTAGAGCGTGAGGCCGGTCACGAGCTCACGTCGCGGAGCGACCCCAGCGCAGACTGATGTCGGCGCACTCGGCGCAGACGTCGTCGGGGATGACCCCGGCCGCCATGAGCAGCCCGAACATCTTGCAGCCCAGGCAGTAGCCGAAGATCGACTCGAGGCCGGCCGCGGGAATGAGGAACGCGAGCACGACCGTGGCCGCGGTGTGGAGCCCGAGCCCGAATCCGAGCACGCAGGCGGTCGTCGACATCGCCGCACCGATCCCCTGCGCGAAGCGCTTGGGCGGACCGGGCACCGGCCGGCGCTCGCCGAGGCGCGGTGCGATCACGTGCATCGACAGCCATCCGAGCGGACTCATCGTGGGTCCGGTGAGCAGCCGCGCCCAGAATCCGTAGGCGAGCGGAACGGTCAGCCACCACCACCCGGTGATCAGGGTGACGATGACGCCGAGGAGCACCACCGCCGCCACGCTGCGGGCCGCCTTTTCGTTGACCGGATCGGGGAACGAGAAGAACGCTCGCATCGGCCTCAGATTAGTCGCGCGGCGCGGGCATCGCTGCCCGCGCCGCACCGTCACTGCTCGACCGCCGGCGCTCTACAGCGCGACGACGACCGACTTGGTCTCCTGATAGGCGGCGAGCACCTCTTCGCCCATCTCACGACCCCAGCCGCTCTGCTTGTAGCCGCCGAAGGGCAGCGCCGCGTCGTAGACGTGGTAGGTGTTCACGTGAACCGTGCCGGCCTTGATCCGCTTGGCCAGCTTGTGCGCCTTTGAGATGTCACGCGTCCACACCCCGGCCGCGAGTCCGTAGACGGAATCGTTGGCCTGGGCGGCGAGATCGTCGATGTCGGCGAACGGCATCGCCGCCACGACCGGTCCGAAGATCTCCTCCTGGATGATCCGATGGTCAGACGTCGCGTCGACGATCACGGTCGGCTGCACGAAGTAGCCGGGGCCGTCGATCGCGTGGCCACCGGCGACCGCGCGGGAACCCTCGTCGGCCCCGATCTTCAGGTAGCCGGTGACGCGGTCGAACTGCTCGGAGGAGACGAGCGGACCCATCTCGGTGTCGGCGTCGAGGCCGTAGCCGACCTTGATCGAGTCCGCCGCACGGCTGACCCCCTCCACCACCTGATCGAACAACCGCTCGTGGATGAACAGGCGGCTGGCCGCCGTGCAGACCTCACCCTGGTTGAAGAAGATCCCCTGGGCCGCGCCCGCGATCGCCGCCTCGACATCCGCATCGTCGAGCACGACGTTGGGGCTCTTGCCGCCGAGCTCCAGCGACACGCGCTTGAGGTTGGTGCGACCGGCCGCCTGGGCGATCAGCTTGCCGACCTCGGTCGAGCCGGTGAACGCGACCTTGTCGACGTCGTCGTGCTCGGCGAGCGCGGCGCCCGCGTCCCCGTAGCCGGTGATCACGTTGAGCACGCCCGGGGGGATCCCGGCTTCGAGCGCGAGCTCACCGAGACGCAGCGCGCTCAGCGGGGTCTGCTCGGCGGGCTTGAGGATGATCGTGCAGCCGGTGGCGAGCGCCGGTCCGACCTTCCACGCGGCCATCAGCAGCGGGAAGTTCCAGGGGATGATCTGCCCCACGACGCCCACGGGCTCCTTGACCGTGTAGGCATGGAACTCGGCACCGGGCATGTAGGGCAGCGATGGTGTCACCGTCGAGCCGCGCAGCTTGGTCGCCCAGCCCGCCATGTACCAGAACAGATCGGCCGCGAGCGGCACGTCGGCACCGGCGGCGACGGTCTTGGCCTTGCCGTTGTCCAGCGAGTCGAGCTCGGCGAGCTCGTCGAGGTTCTCGGCGATCAGGTCGCCGAGGCGGTGAATCGCGCGACCGCGCTCCGACGGGGTCATCGTCGACCAGGGACCGCTGAGCGCGGCGCGGGCGGCGCGGACGGCGCGGTCGACATCCTCGGCCTTGCCGTGGGCGACGCTCGCGAGCACCTCACCGGTACCGGGATCGATCGAGTCGAACGTCTCACCGTCGGCGGCGTCGACCCATTCGCCGTTGATCAGCAATTGGCGCGGCGTGGACAGGAAACGACGGGTCGCGTCAGCGACCGGGGCGGATACAGCCATAAGTCTCTCCTCTCAACTGCACGGACAGCTTCAACGTCACTCCGCCTGCGCACGATCTCCAAGGCCGTCGCAGAGGGCAGATCAGACGGTCCGCACCTCGCGGCACATCGCCTCGTCGAATGCTCAGACGTCGCCCGATCAACTTTACGCGATCCGTGATCGGCGCGATACATTCTTCGGCTTTCCTTGACCGGCGACGGTCGAAAAACCGACGGACGTGCCCGCCAGCGGTCGGTCAGTGGCTGTAGCAGGCCCGGGCGGGGCCGAAGTTCTGCGACAGCGCACGCTGGCTCATGAGCCGGCCGAAGTCCTGGGTCCAGGTTCCGTCGACGTTCGAGGTCCCGCGGATCATGCGGTTCACGACGCCGGTGCCGACCTCGCGATAGAGCGGGTCCAGGATGTTCGCGCAGTGGCCGGGGCTGGCCATCCACGCCTTGACGACGGCCGCGGGCGTCATGTACCCGGTCGCGATGTTCTCGCCGGCGTTGGTCCAGTCAAAGCCGACCGCGGAGATGCGGTCCATGAAGGCGGTGCCGTGGGTGAACTGCTCGTCGCTCACCATCGCGTCGGTCCAGCGCTGGGCGGAGCGGTCGAGCTTGCGGCTGGCGATCAGGATCGGCAGGTGACGGGCGCGGCGCTGGCGGTTGATCAGGCACACGACCGCCCGCTGCAGCTGGGACTGATCGGCATGCAGGATCGAGGTCCCCGCGTGGGCGCAGGGTCGGTGCAGCTCGGCGGCGCGGGCGCCGGAGGCGGTGAGCGCGAGCGTGGCGGCGGTGAGGATGCTGAGCAGGGCGCCGACACACAGTCGACGCAGGCGGGTGGGGTGAGACGCGGTGGCGATCATGGGCAAGACATGTCTCGGTCGTCCCCGGGTCGCCCGCGCATCCACCCCCCGCCAGCTCAGTCAGATGTCCAGGCGAGCGTCCAGAACCGTCCAGACGGGGGTGATGAGGGCCGGACTCAGACGGCGTCACCGCGCCCAACCGGGGGGACGGTGGCCGGGCGGCCTCGGACCCGAGCGGCGTCACCGGGCCGGGCCGGGCAGACCGGGCACATCGGCCGTCGCCAGGCCGGTCGCGGCCGCGGCCTGCGTGAAGCTGAGCTCACCCAGATAGCCGTCGGTGAGCCGCGCGCGCTCGGCGTCGTCGAGGTGCGGCGCGCCGCGACGCACCGTGTCCGCCAGCGGCGGCTCGTGATCGCCCGCCTCGCCGGTGGCGGTGAGCCGCAGGACCCCCCACGCCTTGGCGCCGCCGGCGAATCGCTGCGCCGCCTCGAGGTCACGGACGAGACCGCCGCGCTGCGGAAACCACGGCGTGGCGGGGACGTCGGGGCCCGCCCGGGTGACGAGGACGAGCAGCCGGTCGGTGATCAGCACGCAGTCGGCGGTATGGGACTCCTCAAAGCGCCACCACGCCGAACCCCCCGAGGTGCTGCGGCGCAGCAGCTGCTGGGCGCGATCCTGAGCGCGGCCCCGGGCCCCCGCGGGGTCGTCGTCGAGCAGCGCCCGGCGCAGGCGAGCCGTCTCGACGGTCGCCGGGACGTCGGTGGGACGCGCCAGCGCATCGGGGTGATCGACGTACCAGCCGAGCAGCCGGCGAGCGGGCGCCGCGGGATACTCAAACGCGCCGCGGCGTCCGGTCTCGGTGTGGACGGCGACCGGCGCTTCCAGCCAGCCGGGCGCGGAGGCGAGCTCGCCGAGCCGCCGGGAACCGCCGGGGGCGGCCTGCAGCAGCGCCGCCAGCCACGATCCGCCCGCCCCGTCGCGGGTGAGCAGCGCGTCGAAGAGACGCTGCACCGGGCGGGGCTCGGGTTGGGCGGCCGAGGAGTCCATCCCACGAGGCTAATCACGACCGGCGAGCCGGCGGGCGCCCTGTGTTAGCGTGCCGCAACTCCGTGCGGCGCCTCCTCCTTCGAACCATGATGGGCGCCGTCGTCGCGCTGTCGCTGCTCGGGGCGCTGCTCGCCTCACGCTCCGCGGCCCGTCCCCGCCGGGTCGTGATCCAGCACGCCGCGGTCATCCCGGCCACCGACCGGTGGC
>CAZZWJ010000192.1:0-6047 GCA_964657875.1 uncultured Solirubrobacteraceae bacterium | reverse complement strand
CACGCCCCCGCTGCGCAATCGGCTGCAGCATAAGCGGATGAGCTCGGGCAGGCGCACGAGCTTGACCCGCGGGCGCCCGCTCGGCGCCCCGAGCGCCGACTCGTAGGCGTCTATCGCCTCCCAGCCCGCCCAGGTGATCAGGTCCGCCACGCGCGCGGTCAACCACGCCTCGGTCGCCTCCGCGCCGCCGTCGGGCGCATCGGGCAGCGCACCGGCGTCGCGGTCTTCGATGATCCGCGCGACGGTGTCGGCCGCGTCCTTCTTGTTGGTGCCGATCACACCCGAGGGACCGCGCTTGATCCAGCCGACGACGTACTCGCCCGGGCACGGACGGCCGTCCTCGTCACGCACGCGTCCGCCGTCGTTGGCGATCAGCCCGCGCTGGGCGTCGAACGGGATCCCGGCCAGCGGCCGGCCTCGGTAGCCGATCGAACGCAGCACGAGACCGCACTCGATCACCTCCTCCTCACCGGTCGCCACCGCGCGCACGCGGCCGTCCTCCCCCTCGACGAGCTCGTTGACGGCGACCCGCACCCCGGTCACCGGACCGTCCTCGCCGTCGCCGAGGATCTCGACCGGCGAGCGCAGGAACCGCAGCTCCAGGCGATGGCTCTTGCCGACGGGGACGCGTTCGCTGTATTCCCGAAGGATCTCGACGTTGCGCCGCTGGGTCTTGTCGGCGTCGTCGGGCACCGTCACGCCCTCCATCTGGGCGGGATCGACGATCACGTCGGCGCGCTGGAGCTCGCCGAGCTCCAGCAGCTCGGGGTTGGTGAACGCGACCTGGGCCGGGCCGCGGCGGCCGAGCAGCACCACCTCGGTGACGCCGGCGGACCCGAACGCGTCGATCGCGTGGTCGGCGGTGTCGGTCGGTGCGAGCTCGCCCGGATCGAGCACGAGCATCCGCGCGACGTCGATCGCGACGTTGCCGTTGCCGATCACGACCGCCCGGCCGCCGTGCAGCTCGAAGTCGTGATCGGCGAAATGCGGGTGGCCGTTGTACCAGGCGACGAACTCGGTCGCCGGGTGGGATCCGAGCCGGTCCTCGCCGGGGATCCCGAGCCGGTTGTCGACCGCCGTGCCGACCGCGTAGACGACCGCGTGGTAGCGGGCCCGCAGCTCGTCGCGGGTGATGTCGCGGCCCAGCGACACCCCGCCGAAGAACCGAAACGCCTCATGGGTCGCGGTCTTCGCGTACATCCGCGTCACCGACTTGATCTTCGGGTGGTCGGGGGCGACCCCCGCGCGGACGAGTCCGAAGGGGGTCGGGAGCTCGTCGTAGAGGTCGACGGCGAACCCCTCCCTGAGCAGCTGGTCGGTCGCGTAGAACCCGGACGGTCCGGCCCCGATCACGGCGGCGCGCAGGTCGGTGTGAGTGCTCATCGCGGTTGTGAACCTTAGAAGCTGTTGCACCGCGCTTCTGCGGTATCGGGCCCGCGGTCGCGGGACCCCTCCCCGAGAGGGTCGACCCGGTGCGGTGGACGCGGGATCAAGCCGGCGAGGCGCTGCGCAACACCAACCGGCGGGTCCGCACGGTGTCAGAGACCGCGACGCGATCCGCGAGCACGGCGGTGACCAGGATCACTCCGGTGACCACCTGCTGCCAGTAGCTCTGAACGCCGAGGATGCTGAGGCCGTTCTGCAGTACGCCGATGAACAGCACGCCGAAGAACGTGCCGCCCACGCCGCCGGATCCGCCGATCAGGCTGGTCCCGCCCAGGAGCACCCCGGCGATCGCCTCCAGCGGCAGGGTGGTGTCGACCTGCGGGCTGGCCGCACCCGTGCGACCAACCGCGATCACGCCCCCGAGGGCCGCACAGACGCCGACCATCCCGTAGACGATCACCAGGTTGCGAGTGGTCCGGATCCCCGACAGCCGGGCGGCGACGCGGTTGCCCCCGATCGCGTAGATGTCGCGTCCGAGCAGGGTACGACGTTGCAGGTAGAGGCCGACGACGAACACGAGCGCCATGATCCAGATCAGGGTCGGGATCCCCAAGATCGAGTTCACGGCGATCTGGCCGACGATCGGATCGGTGACGTACACCGACTGCGTCTGGGTCCACAGGTTCACCAGCCCCGTGAGCGCCGTCCCCGACGCGAGCGTGACGACGAACACCGACAGGCCGAGCACGCCGACGAGCACGCCGTTGAGCAGCGCCCCGATGAGGCCGCCGGCGAGCAGGGTGAGGATCAGCGCCACCCCGCCCGGCACCCCGAGGCCGAGCACCTTGGCGAGGAAGATCCCGGCGAACGCGGCGATCGCCCCGACCGAGAGATCGAAGCCGCCGCTGACCAGGACGAACGTCATGCCGATCGCGACGACCCAGATGATCGAGACCGCGGTGAGCGTGTTCTCGATGTTCTGGCTGCTGAGGAACACGCTCTGGGTGGCCCCGAAGACGATCACCATCGCGGCGAGCAGCACGAGCACCGGCCGGAAGTGCCGGGTCGCCTCCCACCCACCGGCGAGAGCCCCCCGGGGCGGTTTGTCCGTGCCTGCGTGGGAGGCGGACGGGACCGAATCGACGCTCATTGGTGTCCTCCTGCGAATCGTGCGAGCGCGGCTTCACTCGCATCTTGACGGGCCAGGCAGGCAGCGACGCGGCCCCGGAACATCACGATGATCCGTTCGCAGAGCTCGAGCAGCTCCGGGCCCTCCGAGGAGCTGATGAGCATCGTGACCCCGTCGGCTGCGGCCTCGCGCAGACGCTGGTGGATCTCGGCCTTGGCGGCGACATCGACGCCGCGCGTCGGCTCGTCGAGCATCAGCAGCCGCGGCGCCACCGCCAGCCACTTCGCGAGCACGACCTTCTGCTGGTTGCCGCCGCTCAGGGAGCCGACCGGCGTCTGGGGCGACGCGGTCTTCAGCCGCATGCTGCTCGCCCCGCGCGCGTACACCTCGCGTTCGCGCGCCCGGTCCGGCGCCGCGAGCCGGAAGCGGTCGGCGGCGTCGACCATGGTGAGGTTGTCACGCACGCTCATGCCGAGAACGAGGCCCGAGCCGCGGCGGTCGCCGGTCACGAGGCCGACCCCTCGCGCGATCGCCTCGCGCGGACTCGTGGGACGATAGGGACGGCCGTCGAATGTGACCGAGCCGCCGGTCCACGGCCGGAGGCCGAACAGCGCCTCGAGCAGCTCGCTGCGCCCGGCACCGACGAGCCCGGCGACGCCAACCAGCTCGCCGGGCGCCAGCTCGATCTCCACGTCATTGACGTGCGGGCCCACGCACAGCCCCGTCGCGGCCAGTCGAGGAGTCTCCGAGGTCGTGCGGGAGCGCAGCGACGCCGGTCTCGCCGCCCCGGTCTCCGCGCCGACCATCGCGGCCACGAGCGCGTCTGCGTCGAACCGCGCGATCGGCCCCTCGGCGACGGTGCGACCGTCACGGAGCACCGTCACCTCGTCGCTGACCTGCAGCACCTCGGGGATACGGTGGGACACGAACACGATCGACACCTGCCGTGACGTGAGCTGCGCCATCGCCGCGAACAGCCCCTCCACCTCGTCATCGGTGAGCGAGCTGGTCGGCTCGTCGAGGATGAGCAGCCGCGCGTCGAAGGAGATCGCGCGGGCGATCTCCACGAGCTGACGCTGATCGGGGCGCAGGTCGCCGACCCGCCAGCGCGTGTCGTAGTCCAGGCCGAGCGCGTGCAGCACCTCGGCGGCGCGGTCGTGCGTGGCTCGCCAGTCGACGCCCGTCCGCGTCCGCACCAGCCTGCCCAGCAGCACGTTCTCGGCGACGGTGAGCGATGGGCACACCGACGTCTCCTGCGACACCATCGCGATGCCGCGGCGCAGGGCATCCAACGGGGCGCGGAACGCCATCTGCTCCCCGTCGACCCGCACCTCGCCGGAGTCCGGGACGAGCTGGCCGGACATGACCGCCAGCAGCGTCGACTTCCCCGAACCGTTCTCGCCGAGCAGCGCGTGCACCCTTCCCGGGGCCGAGATGGCGAGGCGCGCGCCCGCAAGCGCGCGCACCCCGCCGAACGTCTTGGAGACGTCGGCCAGCTCGAGCATCGGCGCGGTCCGCGTCGATGAGTCTGGTGAGGTGGCCGACATCCCGGGCTCAGGGCTCGATGCGGCGATCACGACCGCCGCTCTGTGCCGAACACGCTCATCCCACCGTGTGCACCTGGTCGGCGTTGGCCTGCGTGGCCACCTCACCACGCACGTTGATGACCTTGGGGATCTTGACCGACGACTTGCTGATCGCGTCGTAACCGGCGATCACCATCTCCTTACCCATCGTGTCATACGGAACCGCGTAGTCGACGAGCACTCCACCAGCCTTCATCGCCTGCTTGGCCGAGCTGGCGAACCCGTTGGCCGTCACGACCTTGACACCGGTATGGCCGGAGCTCCTCGCGGTGCTCAGCACCGCGAGCGCCGACGGATCGTTGTAGGTGACGATGACCTTCGTCTTGGGGTACTTGGTGAGCAGCGCGTTGGCCGCCGTCGACCAGCCCGACGAGGTGTCGCTCTGGGCATCGACCTCGCCGGAGAGGCTCAATCCCTCGGCGGTGCCCCAGTGCACGCTCCGGGCGATGAGGTATTTCAGCAGCGGATTAGGTGACGATGTTCCGATCACGCCAAAGGTCGTCTTGGGTGACAGCTTGGCGATCTCGGCCATCGTCGAGTAGGCGGAGTAGTCGAACGCCTGACCGACATCGGTGAGAACGCCGCTGGCCACCGGCTGGCTCACGTTCGCGGGATCATCGGACTGGACCACCACGACCCCCTGAGCCTTCGCCTTGGCGATCGACGGGGCGAGACTCGCGGGATCGAGTGGACTCACCATGATCAGCTTGACGTGCTGGGCGAGCAGGTCGTTGAACTGGCTGACCTGCGTCTGGACGCTGCCGTTGGCGTCGTAGGACTTAAAGCTCCCGCCGAGGGCGGCGACCTCAGCCCCGGCGGCCTTGTCCTGGGCCACGAGCGCCGGGATGTAACCGGCGGGATCGAGGAAGCCGGCCGACAGGGTGACACCCGACTTCTTCGTCGGGCTCGCCAACTGAGTGAAGTACTTGGCGTCGGGACCGGAGTATTTGACCTGACTGGTGGTCGCTGACGCGCTGGCTGCGGTCGTCGAGGCGCTTGACGACTTCGAGCCCGAACTGGACCCACAGCCGGCGACAGCGACCATCGAGATGGCGAGCGCGGCAGTGACCGCAGATCGCACCGACAGCTGACTCATGAACTCCCCCATCGATTGGCGACACGTGAACGTTGGGCGCGATGCGGACTGTCAGATGCGAACCTCGCGCCTGCGTCATCCCACCCCTCCGTCATCACGTTACCGTCAACGATCGCGGGGTGCGCGGTCACGTTTCCACTCACCGGAACGCCCGGGAATTGCCACCGGACATCAGGCCGGTGCGGGGGACGTCAGCGATCGGGCAGCGTGAGCGCGCCGGGGCCGTCGATCACGATCGTCGCCCCGGCCGCCCGCAGCTCGGCCTCGGAGTGCGTCGTGCGCATCGCGACCACGGTGCATCCGGCCGCGCGCCCCGCCGTGATCCCCGCCGGCGCGTCCTCCAGCACCACGCAGGCGGCCGGGTCCGCCGACAACCGCTGCGCGCCGAGCCGGAAGCACTCGGGATCGGGCTTGCCGTGGGTCACGTCGTCGAAGCAGATCAGCGTCTCGGGAATCGGCAGACCGGCGGCGTGCAGGCGCGCGAGCGCCAACGCTCGCGGGCACGAGGTGACGATCGCGAGCCTCAGCGGCGCCGCGAGCAACGCGGCCGCGCCGGGGAGCGCGGTGACGCCGTCGGTGTCGTGCAGCTCGGCGTCGGCGATCCGCCGGACCTCCTCCGGCGCACCGGGCACGAGCTGCCGGGCGGTCTCGGCGGCCGGCCGGCCCTGGGCGAGGCGCACGACCGTTTCGGCGTCGAGGCCGTGACGATCCGCGAACGCGGTCCACGCCCGGCGAACCGGCGCGTCGGAGTCCACGAGCGTCCCGTCGAGATCGGAGAGGACGGCCGCGTAGCCGCGCAGGTCGATCAACGGGGGGTGATCAGCCGGCGTGCGAACAGGTCGCGACGGCG
>CAZZWJ010000191.1:0-6093 GCA_964657875.1 uncultured Solirubrobacteraceae bacterium | reverse complement strand
AACCCGGGACACCACGATTTTCAGTCGTGTGCTCTACCAGCTGAGCTATCTCGCCGTGGCCGGGCGATGCTAGTACGACAACCCCCACAACGGTCCTCTGATCATTTACACTCTCGCCCGTGCGCGCCCTGCCCTCGGCTGTCGTTGCGGTGGTCACCGCTGTGGGAGTGGCCGCGTGTGGCGGATCCGGCCATGCCGGTTCGGCGTCCCTGCAGTCGGCGCTGTCCTACTTCCCCCAGACCTCGCCGGTCGTGGCGACCGTCGACACCAAGCTCTACGGCCCCTCGGCCCGGGCGCTGACCTCGGCGGCCAGCGGCGGCACGTCCGCCACGCTGGTCAAGGCGGCCGTCTTCTCCGAGCTGGCCAAGCTCGGGATCGACTACGACCGCGACCTCAAGCCGCTGTTCGGGCAACCGATCGTGGTCGGCGACGGCGGGGTGACGGTGCGCGGCACGGCGACCCCGCTGCTCGTCGCCTGGCAGACCGAGAGCGCCACCGCGCTCACCCACCTGCTCCACGACCTCCATGGCGTGACCCGCGCGGGCACCCACGACGGCGCGACGATGTACGCCCTCGGGAGCATCGCGCTCGCCACCCGTGGACCGCTGCTGCTCGTCTCAAACAGCGCGGCGACGATCACCACCGCGCTGGATCGCCACCGGGCCGGGGTCGGCTTCAGTGCCGCGGAGTACGCGCAGGACACCCGGGGCCTGCCGAGCGGTCTGATATCGGTCGTCGGCGACCTGCAGACGGCGCTGGACACGCCGAAGGCGACACAGGCGCGCAAGATCCCGTGGGTGGCCGCGATCAAGGGCTACGGCGTGTCGCTCTCCTCCACCTCACACCACGTCTCGCTGCGCTTCCGGCTGGACACCAGCGGCCGGCCGCTGAGCGCCGCCGACCTCCCCATCGCCTCCGGCAGCCAGGCGCCCGGACTCGCGGGGTCGCTCCCGATCGACGCCGCGCTGCGCGATCCGGGCCAGGTGTTCGCGTTCATCCTGGGAGCGACGCGATCCACCGGCACCGGAGCCTTCGCCACCCTGGTGCGCCAGGAGCACGCCTTCCAGGCGCGGACCGGGGTCAACATCGAAAGTTTCCTGCGGTCGCTCACCGGGACCCTGCAGCTCACCAGTGACGGCCACACGACGATCGCCTGCCTGCCCACGTCCGCCGCCAACGCGGCGACGTTCGCCAAGCTGATCGCCCACCCCGCCGGCCACGACTCCAGCCGGCCACTCGGCAACGGCTTCTACGCGATCCGCGAGCCCAGCGGCACCACGTTCACCGCCGGCGTCGTCGGCGACGAGATCGTGATCGGACGTCGCGCGACGGTCGCCCAGGAGCAGGCCTACGCGCACACCGCGTCATCGGCGTCGTCCTCGGCGGGTGGAGGCGCACTGGACGCCCGGGTCGCACTCGGCACGCTCATCCGCGAGAACCTGCACGCCGGCGCGAACCCGCTTCTCGGCAAGCTGCTGTCCTCGATCGGCGACCTCACGGCATCGGCCCAGGCCTCGCCGCAGGCGCTCACCGGGACGATCTCGGTGCAGGTCAGCCGACCGGCCGGCTGAGCGTCCGGTCGATCCCCGCCGGGTGGCGGACCATCCGCGCCAGGAGCTCCCGTGAGCCGGCCTTGTGCAGCGGTTCGTTCAAGTTGCCGCACTTGGGCGACTGCACGCACGACGGGCAGCCCGACTCACAACGACACTCGCCGATCAGCCGCCGGGCGTCGGAGACGAGGCGGTGAAACTGCTCATAGCCGCGGCGGGTGATCCCGACTCCGCCGGGATGGCCGTCGTAGATGAAGATCGTCGGGCCGCCGGTCTGCGGGTGGGCATTGGTCGACAGGCCGCCGATGTCCCAGCGATCGCACATCGCGATCAACGGCAGCACCGCGATCTGGGCGTGCTCCATCGCGTGCAGGGACCCGAGCAGCGCCTCGGCGGGGAACCGCTCCTGCTCGATCAGCTCGTCGAGCTCGAACCACAGCGCCCGCGTGCGGAACTCGGTGGTGGGCAGATCCAGGCCCTGGAAGTCGATCACCTCGGCGTCGCTGAGACGCCGGCGCTGGTACCCGAGCACCGTCTCTGAGTAGATGACCTGCCCGTAGGAGAGCCGCACCCCGTGGCTGTCGCGGCGCTCCTGCAGGCGCTCGATGTAGGTCATCGACTCCGACTTGGTCTGGGTGTAGTAGTTGCCGTTGAAGGCGCTGAGCACCGCGCGGCGGGAGCGCAGGTCGAGCTGCTCGACGAGGTAGGAGCGACCGAGATGCAGGTAGACGGCGCCCTCGTGGACGGTCGAGTACGCGCGGGAGGCTTCCACGGTGCCGAGGATCTCGCCGGTGGCGCCATCGAGCAGGACGAAGCTGTCGGCGCTCGCCGAGCGCAGCGCGACCCGCGCGGCCGGGTAGTCGTCGGCGCGCTTGGGCACGAAGCCGGTGGCACGCTCGCGCAGCAGACCCGCCTCGGCGAGCTCGGTCGCCAGGGCGTGGGTGTCGGGGCCGAAGAACTCCTCGTCGGCGGCGCTCAGCGGGGCTTCGTGAGCGGCGCACAGCAGGTGCTCAGCGAGGATCTCGGGACTGTGGGGATCGAGGATCGCCGCCTCCACGGGCCGGCTCAGGAACTCGGTGGGGTGGCGGCAGAAGAACTGATCCAGGGCGTCCTCGCCGGCGATGTAGATCGCCAGGCCGCGGCCGCGGCGCCCGGCCCGCCCCCACATCTGACGCAGGCTCGCGACGGTGCCCGGAAACGTCACGCACACCGCCGCGTCGAGCTCACCGATGTCGATGCCGAGCTCCAGGGCGTCGGTGCAGACGACCCCGAGGAGCTCGCCGGCGACCAGCCGGCGCTCGATCTCGTGGCGCTGCTGGGCGGTGTAGCCCGCGCGGTAGGGCTCGATCCGCTCGGCCAGCTCGGCGGGCAGCCGGTCCCGGGCGTGGCGGAGGATCAGCTCGACCGCCTTGCGCGACTTCATGAAGCAGATCGTGCGTGCCCCCTTCGCGATCAGCTCGGAGAAGACCTCAGCCGCCTCATACAGCGCCGAGGCGCGAACCCCGAGCTTCTCGTCGAGCAGCGGCGGGTTCCACATCACGACGTGGCGCTCGGCCTTCGGGGCGGCGTCGGCCTCGACGAGCGTGAAGTCATCCAGGCCGGTGAGGCCGGCGGCCAGCGCCACCGGGTTGGCGATCGTCGCCGAGGTGAGCAGGAACCGAGGGGCGCTACCGTGGATCGCGGCCGCCCGACGTAGCCGGCGCAGGACGTTGGCGACGTGGGAGCCGAACACGCCGCGGTAGACGTGCGCCTCGTCGACGACCACGAACGCGAGGTTCGCGAACAGGTCCCCCCAGGCATCGTGGTGGGGGAGGATGCCGACGTGGAGCATGTCGGGGTTGGTGATGACGAGGTTGCTCCGGCGGCGGATCGCCGAGCGCTCGTTGCGAGGGGTGTCCCCGTCGTAGATCGCGGGGCGGATCTGGCGGTGCAGGCCGAAGCGACTGAGCGCCCGCGCCTGGTCCTGCGCGAGTGCCTTGGTCGGGTAGAGATAGAGCGCCCGGGCGCCGCGGTCGGCGCTGAGCACCTGCAGCGTCGGCAGCTGAAAGCACAGTGACTTGCCCGAGGCGGTGCCGGTGGTGACGATCGTCGGCCCCGCGAAGGCCGCGTGCAGAGCCTCCTCCTGGTGGGCGTAGAGACGCTCGATGCCGGCGTCGCTCAGTGCCTGGGCGACGATCGGGCTCAGCTGCCCCGGGATCTCGACGTCCCGGCCGGCGCGACCGGGGTTGACGTCGTCATGGACCATCCGCCCGTCGTCACGCCCGGTGGCCAGCAGCTCATCCCACGGCTCGGTGTCGGGGCGGCGCGCCCGCCGCGAGTGTCAGTGGTGCCTACGGCTTGGTGACCGAGGCCGGCGCGAGTGAGTTGCCGGGGGCGATCGTCGCGCAGTCCTGCGGCGCGGGGGTGCCGGCGAACCGAGCGGCCAGCCACGGCATCGCCGCCGCGCTCCACACCGGCTCGGCCCCCTCGTGGCTGAGCGGGACCTCGGTGTAGGAGACCGGCTGACCGGACGCGCACACCTCCCGGGCGTAGGTGCGCACGTCGCCGGCGACCATCACGCCGTCGCCGGCACCGATCCCCGGGCCGCCGGCCTGCGTCCCGTCGATGACGCCGTTGTCGCCCTGGTAGATCTGCATCGGCACCTTGGGCAGCGCGGCCCGGCCGAGGGTGAGCAGGTTGGAGTACTTGACGAACAGCGGGACCGTCTCGGGCTGCGGATACTGCGGCTGCTTGGCGATCTGCTGCCACGTGAGATTCGGGTAGTCGCTCATCGCCTGCCCGATCGCGGCGTCCTGGAGGTTGGCCGCGACCTGCTGGCCGTAGGGGGAGAGATAGGACGAGAAATCAACCCCGTAGGCCTTGGAGATCCCGATCAGGGCGAGTGGGATGACCCCCGCCCACTCCTGGCTGCCCTCGACGTAGTGGATGTTGTGGTCGGGGTCGACGAAGACCCCGCCCATCGTCGCGCCGACGAGCCGACGCTCGATGTCGGGGGCGTAGGTGGGGGCCATCTGAGCTGCCCAGCCGGTGGCGATCGAGCCGCCCGAATAGCCCATCATGGCCATCTTCGCGGTGCTCCCGAGCGCGACGGCCGGGGAGCTGGCCGCGGCACGCATCCCGTCCAGGGTGTACATCCCGTAGGCCGGGCCGGTCGCGAAATCGGGGCTGAGGCTGCCCTCGGTGTCGGCGACGTCGACCGTGTACCCCGCGAGCAGCAGCACCGCGATGTCGCCCGTCTCCTCGGTGGTGAGCTGATGCCCACTGGAATACGGCGCGCCGGCGAACACGTAGGACGGATCGTCGTCGGGGTTCAGCGAGTCATAGAAGGAGTTGTAGGCGACGAGCTTGGGCGTCACGCTCGGGGTCGGCGGCAGCAGCACCGAGGTGACGTTCGTCGTCGCCTGGTGCAGGACGGTCGTCGAGCGGTAGAGCAGCTGGATGACCGTGACCGGCAGCGCGATGCCGGCGACGTGGTAGCTCTCGGTGCGCGTCTTGAGCACCGTGCCCGGGGCGATGTCGGCGAGCGGGGTCGCGCCCGTATAGGTGTAGAACGGGTCCTGGGCCGGGGGCAGCGGGGCGGCGGCGGGCGCGGTCCCGGTGGTCGGGACGGTCGGGACCGTCGCGGCGGCATCGGCGCGGGTGGCGAACGCGAACGCGATCAGCAGCCCGAGCGCGGTGGCGCTCACGAGCACGGCGATCTGATGCAGGCGCCGCCCGACAGACGGCGCGGTGGGGTCCTCGGAAGTCACGGCGTTCCTCTCCTCCAGGTGGGCAGCAGGACTGGTACGCGAGCATACCGGTGTGCCCGCGCCCAAGTCAAGGGCCGCTGACCGGTGCTGGTAGCGTCGCCCGATATCTGATGCGCTGCCTCTACGTCGACCTCGACGGCACCCTGCTGGGTCCCGACGCCTCGTTGGTCACCGGTGGCGACGGGCGCTTCAGCCTGCTGGCGGTGCGCGCGCTGGAGGCGTGCGCGCGGGCGGGCGCCGAGGTCGTCATCTTCTCCGGTCGCAAGCAGTCCAGCGTGTTCGACGCGGCCCGGCTGATCGGGTCCCGGGCGTTCATCTTCGAGCTCGGGTGCGGGCTGGAGATCGACGGTGAGCTTCAGTGGCTCACCGACGGTCTGGAGCCGTCGCCGTCGGCGGGCACGATCTTCGACCAGCTCACCGCCTCCGGGGCGCCGGAGCTGCTGGTTGCGCATTTCGCCGGCCGGCTGGAGCCCCACACCCCGTGGTCGGTCGCGCGCGACGTCTCCCATCTGTTCCGCGGCGACATCGACGTGGCCGAGGCCACCGAGGTCCTGGAGGCCGCGGGCCTCGGGTGGCTGCGGGTGCTCGACAACGGGGTGATCCACGAGGCCGGGGAGCTGGGCCTCATGCCCGGCCTTGAGATCGTGCGCGTCTACCACCTCGTGCCCGCGGGAGCCTCCAAGGCGCGTGCGGTCGCGCGCCACATGCAGGCCCGCGGCTATGCGCCGCGGGAGTGCATCGCCTGCGGCGACTCCCGGACCGACATCGAGGCGGCGGATGTCGTCGGCGAGTTC
>CAZZWJ010000190.1:0-6094 GCA_964657875.1 uncultured Solirubrobacteraceae bacterium | reverse complement strand
CCGCGGGATGTACGCCGGCACCCGTCAGTACGTCCGCGATGTGCTCGCGCTGCAGCAGCGCTTCTGATCGGACGCCTCAGGTCACGGTGCGTCGACCGGCAGGTCACGGATCCGCCGTGCCGGTACGCCGCCGTAGAGCCCGTGTGACTCGCAATCCTTCGTGACGACCGCCCCGGCGGCGATGACGCACCCTTCACCGATCGTCACCCCCGGGAGAATCGTGGACCCGGCGCCGATCCAGGTGCCGTTGGAGATGGTTACCGGCTCCTGTACCGACTTGCCGGCCCGTTGGGACCCCGGGCCGATTTCGTGAGAGGCGGTGAGGATCCGGACCTGGGGTCCGATGTACACCCGCGCTCCGATCACGATCGGACTCCACAGCGCGTCGATCAGGCAGCCGCGGTTGATGAACGCCGCGTGACCGATCGAGACGTCTTCGCAGAGGAATTGGACCCCGGGAGACATGAGCACCTCAGCTCCGACGCTCAGCCCGCACCAGCGCAGGACGCCGACCCTCCCTCGGGACCCGAGCAACCGGGAGGGTGCGACGAAGAGCAGGAAGAGTCGATGCAGCTTGCGGGTCATCGCGATGCGGCCGCATGATCGCAGGTTCGATTCGCCCGCGAGTGACCCCTGGGGACGGCCCGTGTAGGCTCGCCCCCATGTTCTACGACGACGACGCAGACCTCTCAAAGCTCGACGGCAAGACCGTCGCCATCATCGGCTACGGCTCCCAGGGCCACGCCCACGCGCTCAACCTCAAGGACTCCGGGGTCGACGTCGTCGTCGGTCTGCGGGAGGGCTCGGCGAGCCGGGCCAAGGCCGAGAGCCACGGGCTGAAGGTGCTCGAGCCCGCCGACGCGGCGAGCGCCGGCGACATCATCGTGCTGCTCGCGCCTGACGAGCTGCACGGCCAGATCTGGGAGGACGGCCTCAAGGACGGGATCGCCCCCGGGAACATGCTCCTCTTCGGCCACGGGTTCTCGATCCACTACGGTGAGATCGTCGCGCCTCCCGAGGTCGATGTCGCGCTCGTCGCGCCCAAGGGCCCCGGCCACCTCGTGCGCCGCCAGTACACCGAGGGCTCGGGCGTCCCGTGCCTGGTCGCCGTCGCCCAGGACTCAAGCGGCGATGCGCTCGCGGTCGCGCTCGCCTACGCCAAGGGCATCGGCGGCACCCGCGGCGGCGTCATCGAGACGACGTTCAAGGACGAGACCGAGACCGACCTGTTCGGCGAGCAGGCCGTCCTCTGCGGCGGCGTCTCCGAGCTCGTCCGCGCCGGCTATGAGACGCTCACCGAGGCCGGCTACGACGAGCGCCTCGCCTACTTCGAGGTCCTCCACGAGCTCAAGCTGATCGTCGACCTCATGTACGAGAAGGGCATCTCCGGGATGCGCTACTCGATCTCCAACACCGCCGAGTACGGCGACATGACCCGCGGCAACCGCATCATCGGCGAGGACACCCGCGCGGCGATGAAGCAGGTCCTCACCGAGATCCAGGACGGGACGTTCGCCCGGGAGTGGATCGCCGAGAACCGCGCCGGCAAGGAGAACTTCCTACGGATGCGCTCCGAGCAGGCGGGGCACCAGGTCGAGACCGTCGGCAAGGAGCTGCGCGCGCAGATGGCCTGGATCGACGACACCGACTGGCAGGAGTAGCGGCGCAGACCAGCGCGTCGGCGACCGAGACGGCCGCTGTTGCGCGCTCGTTGAGTTCGGGTTCGGGCTCGGGCTCGGGTTCGGCGGGAGCGTGATGAGCGCGGCGCTCGCGGCGGGCAGGCCGATCGTCTCGACGCCGCCGCGCGGGTGCAGGGACTGCAGCTGGGGCCGGGGGGCACTGCCGGTGAGCGTCCTGGAGAAGCGATGGCCGCCGATCGTCACGTCGCCGGTCGCGGCGGCGCTCGGCGCCTGCAGCCGCTCGACGGTGGCGACCGACTGCCCGTAGCCATCGGGGGTCCGGACATGGACGAGCGATGATGCCGAGGTCGAATCGTTGATGAGCAGGATCCGCACCCGGTGATCGGCGCCCCGCGTCGCCCACGTCCGCAGCGTGGTCGAGCCGCTGCTTGAGAGATGCAGCAGCCGCGAGCCGGCGGGTGCCGCCTGCGCGAACATCAGTGCTCCGTCGTAGAGGGGATGGATCGCCGCGCTCCAGCGGCGCGCCGACGGCGAGTAGGTGAGGTCGAAGAGGCCGTTGTCGGAGTTCGGGAACGAATGCAGGTTGACGCCGTCGACGCCGGCGCGGGCGGCCGCGAACAGGGCGTCCATCCCCCACAGGGCCGAGGCGAACGTGTCGCTCACGCCGGGCTTGCCGTTACAGGTGATCGATCCCATCTCGTCGATGCGCAGCGTGCCCGCTTCACGGTGGGCGAGTGCGATCGAGGCGCCCAGACCGTCAAGCAGGCCACGGGAGGCGGTGAGGCTGAGCAGGTGGTCGACGGACGGGTAATGGGGGTCGGCGGGATTGGTGACGCAGTTGTTGAGGCCGTAGGCGTGGGGGGTGAGCGTCCTCACCTGCGAATGACGCGTCAGCTTGGACTCAAAGCTGTCCAGCCACGGACCGGGATTGGTCTCGGGGCCGGCCAGCGGGAGCTTGGGCAGCCCGCGGGCGAACTGATCGAACTGGGCGTCGAACGCCGCCGGATCCCAATCCGCCGCGCGTGCGTAGACCGGGGTCCCGGAGTGCGCGTACCAGGGCAGCCGCCGTCCGCCGAGGACCCGGTACCACGGCGTGTCGAGGTACAGGTTGGGCTCGTTGCCGATCTGCAGCGACTGAACGTGCTTGACGCCGACGCCCCTGACGAGCTGATCGGCCTCGACGTGGGCCACCTGGGCACTTCCGGCCTCCAGGTTGATCCCGAGCAGCAGCCGCGCGCCGGTCGCGCTCACGAGTTCCCGCGCCGACCGCGTCCACGACGGCCCGAGGTCGTAGGTGACGCCGAGTGGGCGGGTCAGCCCCGGCGCCGGCCACCAGCTGCGGTCGGTGCTCTGGCCTCCGATGCGGACGCTCGGCGTTCCGGTCGGGTCGAGGCCGCGGACGAGCGGCCCGAGGATCGGGTTCTCTGCCTGGCCGGGCTGGGCGGTCCACTTCGGGATCGTCGAGTACTCCAGTGCGAGGCCGAGGAAGTTCTCGGGGATCGGCCGGCCCACCGGCTGGCCGGTCACCGACACGGTGGGTGTGTCAGCGCGGGCCGCGGGCGCGAGCAGTGCGCCGAGCGCCGCGGCCGTGACCAGGATCGTCACCGGAAATCGTCGGAAGCGGCGCATCGGCTGAGTATGATCGGCGAGGCCGTCGTAACTGGCGCGAGAAGGTGGGCGATCTGAAAACCACCGGGGAGCGATGGCCGTTTCCAAGGACTCACGCCGCGCGCCTGGGCATGCCCACCAGCCACCACCGTGGAGCGACCATGACCCAGACCACGCACGTCGAAATTCCCGACGGCCTCAAGCCCGCCGACGGACGCTTCGGCTCCGGGCCCTCCCGCGTCCGTCGCGCCCAACTTGAGTACGTCGCCGGACCGGGGGCCGCGCTCATGGGGACCTCGCACCGTCAAAAGCCGGTCAAGGCACTCGTCGGCCGCGTCCGGGAGGGGATCAGCACCCTGTTCTCGCTTCCCGACGGCTACGAGGTGGTGCTCGGCAACGGCGGCACCACCGCGTTCTGGGACGCCCTCACCTGCGGGATCGTGCGCGAACGCGCGCTGCACCTCACCTACGGTGAGTTCTCCGCCAAGTTCGCCACCTGCACGAAGGCCGCGCCGTTTCTCGCCGACCCGGTGGTCGTCTCCAGCGACCCCGGCGATGCCCCGTCGCCGCGCAGCGACCCGTCCGCCGACGTGCTCGCCTGGGCCCACAACGAGACGTCGACGGGCGTGATGGTGCCGGTCACCCGTCCCGAGGGGTCCGGTGACGCGCTCGTCCTCATCGACGCGACCTCCGGCGCCGCCGGCCTGCCGGTCGACGTGAGCGACGCCGACGTCTATTACTTCGCCCCGCAGAAGGGCTTCGCCTCCGACGGTGGGCTGTGGCTGGCGGTGATGAGCCCGGCGGCGATCGAGCGGGTCGCCCAGATCGAGGCCGACCGCCCGACGACGGGTGCCGAGCGCTGGATCCCCGACTTCCTGTCCCTGGCCACCGCGCTGGACAACTCACTCAAGGATCAGACCTACAACACCCCGGCGATCGCGACGCTGCTGCTGCTCGCCGATCAGCTGGACTGGATGGCCGCGCAGGGGGGACTGCCGGGGATGATCGCGCGGACGTCGGCGTCGAGCTCCCATCTCTACGGCTGGGCCGACGCCCACGCCCACGCGACGCCGTTCGTCTCCGATCCGGCCAAGCGGTCACTCGTCGTGGGCACGATCGACTTCGACGACGCGACCGACGCCGCCGCGCTCGCCGCGACGCTGCGCGCGAACGGCATCGTCGACGTCGAGCCCTACCGCAAGCTCGGTCGCAATCAGCTGCGCGTGGCGATGTTCCCGGCCACCGATCCCGATGACGTGCGGGCGCTCACCGCGTGCGTCGACTACGTCCTGGAGGCACAGTCATGACCAAGGTGCTCGTCGCCGAGAAGATCGGCCAGTCCGGAATCGACCTGCTCAGCGAGCATTTCGACGTTGACCTGGGAAGTGACTGGACCCGTGACGAGCTCGCCGAGCGGATCGCGGGCTATGAGGGCATCCTGATCCGCTCCGCGACCAAGCTCGACTCCGAGTTGCTCGGTCACGCGGCGGCGCTGCGGGCCGTCGGCCGCGCCGGGGTCGGCGTCGACAACGTCGACGTCCCGGAGGCGACGCGACGCGGGATCATCGTCGCCAATGCCCCGGAGTCCAACGTCATCACCGCCGCCGAGCACACGATGGCGCTGCTGCTGGCACTCGCGCGCAACGTGCCCCAGGCCCACGCCTCGCTCATCTCCGGCAAGTGGGAGCGTTCCAAGTTCTCCGGGACCGAGCTCTATGAGAAGACGCTCGGGATCCTCGGCTTCGGACGCATCGGACAGCTCGTCGCCCAGCGTGCCCGCGGCTTCGGCATGCGCGTCGTCGCCTATGACCCCTACGTCGGCGCGGAGCGCTACCGCGAGCTCGGCGCCGAGCGCGCCGAGACCCCCGACGGCGTCTATGAGGTCGCCGACTTCCTCACCATCCATCTCCCCAAGACCCCCGAGACCGAGGGCTGGCTGAACGCCGAGGTGTTCGCCAAGTGCAAGGACGGGGTGCGCGTGCTCAACGTCGCCCGGGGGCCGCTCGTCAACGACGCCGATCTCAAGGACGCGATCGACTCGGGCAAGGTCGGGGGCGCCGCGCTCGACGTGTTCCGCACCGAGCCGGCCACCGAGCACCCGCTGTTCGGCTACCCCAACGTGATCGTGACCCCGCACCTCGGCGCCTCGACCGCCGAGGCGACCGACCGGGCGGGCTATCAGGCCGCCGAGCAGGTCGTCGCCGCCCTCACCGGGGGCGTGGTCACGAGCGCCGTCAACGTGCCGGCGATCCCCGCCGAGGACTTCGAGGTGATGGGTCCGTTCCTGCCGCTGTGCCGGGCGCTGGGTCGGATCGGGACCGCGCTCGCGCTCGCCTCCGGCGGGTCGGTGGACCGGGTCGGGATCGACTTCTTCGGACGCCTCGCCGAGCGTGACACCCGCCTGCTCACGCTCGAGGTCCTGCTCGGCGCGCTGCGCGGCGATACCGACGCCGACGAGCCCAACGCGGTCAACGCCCCGTCACTGGCGGAGGCGCGTGGGATCCGAATCGTCGAGGCCAAGCACTCCGCGGCGCGTGACTACACCGACCTCATCCGTGTCGAGGTGACCGCGGGGGACAGCACCGTCCGCGTCGCCGGAACCCTGATCGGCCGCCAGAACCGCCCGCACCTGCTGGAGGCGTTCGGGCAGCGCTTCGACGTCCAGCTCGAGGACCACGTCACCGTGTTCCGCTACCGGGACCTGCCCGGCATGCTCGGTCGGGTGGGCACCGCGTTCGGGGCCCACGGCGTCAACATCGTCTCGGCCGCCGTCGGCCGCCAGCCCGGGGACGACCCGTCCGGCGACGGGCGGCAACAAGGCTGCCAAGTTGACGGCGATTCGCGAC
>CAZZWJ010000189.1:0-6118 GCA_964657875.1 uncultured Solirubrobacteraceae bacterium | reverse complement strand
GACGGCGACATCGCGTTCGCGATCGTCACCCAGAACACGGGCGGGGCCGACGGCGGCCCGGTGGACGGCCCGATCATCGCCAAGTTCCTCACCGCACTGGGCTCCGGGGCCTGACGGCGACGCGCCGTTTGAGATCGGCTGGCGCCGGGTTCAATCACCACATGAGCGAATACGAGATCTCCTGGTTCTCGGCGCTGTGCGATGACGACTACGAGTTCATGGGCGTGGCCGATCCGGCGCTGCAGTCCAGCTGGTCGCACTGTCGCGACATCGCCCTCACCGCCGAGAGCGGGGGCTATGACAGCCTGCTGTTGCCCTCCGGCTATGCGATGGGGATCGACTCGGTCGCCTTCGCGGCCGGCATCTCTCCCGCCCTGCGCCGGATGCAGCTGCTGCTCGCGGTCCGCATGGGCGAGATGTGGCCGCCCCAGCTCGCCCGCCAGCTGGCGACCGTCGATGAGATCCTCGGCGGTCGGCTCACGGTGAACATCATCTCCTCAGACCTTCCCGGGCAGACGCTCGAGTCGGGTCCGCGCTATGAGCGAACGCTGGAGATCATGCAGATCCTGCGCAGCCTGCTCAACGGAGAGCGAGTCGACTTCCACGGCGACTTCTATGACCTGACGCTCGACCCGCCGCGGATGCGCCCGCCGGGCGGCTGCCCGCCGTTCTACTTCGGCGGCCTGTCGGACAACGCCAAGGAGGTCGCCGCCCAGGCCGCGGACGTGTTCCTGATGTGGACCGACACGATGGACGGGATCCGGGAGACGATCGCCGACGTGCGAGCGCGGGCGGCCGCCCACGGACGGGAGCTGCGCTTCGGCTACCGCGCCCACGTGATCGTGCGGGAGACCGAGGCGGAGGCGCGGGCCGCGGCCCGGCGACTCATGTCACGCCTGGAGGGTGGCGCCGGTGAGGTGATCCGCAGCCGTTCACTGGACACGACGTCGCGCGGAAACGTCCGCCAGGCCGAGATGCGCGAGGCCTCGGCCGCTGATGACGGATTCATCGAGCCCGGACTGTGGACGGGGATCGGACGGGCCCGCTCCGGCGCCGGCGCGGCGATCATCGGCGACCCCGATCAGGTGCTGGCCAAGCTGCGCGCCTACCGTGAGCTTGGCCTGGAGGCGTTCATCCTCTCCGGCTACCCCCACATCGCCGAGGCCGACCTGTTCGCCCGCCACGTCCTGCCCCACCTCGATCACGGGCCGCTGCTGCCGCGCGGCGCCGGTCAGACGGTCTCCGCCTGACCGGCGCGTGGGCCCCGGCGGGGCGTCAGCGGGAGCGCGGCGACCGTCCCCGCCCCGCCCCTAGACGAGGGCGAGCGGCGGCGGGGCGATCACCGAGTAATCCGAGGCGTCGCCCTTGCGCGCGACGCTCGTGAAGCCATCGAGGCCGACCGGGACATCACCGGCGACGGTGATCCGGTGCAGCAGCCGCGGCTGGTCGTCGTAGTCGCTCACGGCGTAGTGCTGGGTGGCGCGGTTGTCCCAGATCGCGATGTCGCCGGGATGCCAGTTCCAGCGGACCGTGTTCTCCAGCCGGATGACGTGGCGCTGGAGGAGCTCGAACAGGTGGTTTGAGTCACTGGAGGACAGTCCCGAGAACGACTTGACGAAGTGACCGAGCAGCAGCGCGGGTTCGCCGGTCTCCGGGTGGACGCGCACGACGGGATGCTCGGTCTCGAACTCCGCCTGGGAGAACTCGTCGCGGTAGGCCTGCTCCTCGACGTCGATGCCGCCGATCCAGCGCGTCTCGTCGTCACGGACGTAGTCGTAGAGGTTGGAGTGGATCGCCCGCAGCGAGTCGGCGAGGGCGCGCAGGCCGGGGTGCAGCGCCGCGTAGGCGGCCACGGTGTTCGCCCACACCGTCGTGCCGCCGTAGGGCGGCAGATTGATCGCCCGCAGCACCGAGATCGCCGGGATCCGGTCCACGAACGTCACGTCGGTGTGCCAGCTGTTGGCCCGGTTGCGCTCGGAGTCGATCGGCAGCACGCCGTTCTCGCCGCTCACCGTGGGATGGGGCTTGGTGAGGGTCCCGAGCAGGCCGGCGAATCCCTTCTGCTCCGCCTCGCCGACCTCGAACTGGCCGCGCAGGAAGACGACCCGATGGCGCAGCAGGGCCGAGCGGATCTCGGCGACCACCGCGGGATCGAGGTCGCCCGAGACCGGGGGCGCGTCGATCTCGGCGCCGAGGGCGGCGCTCACCTTGCGGACGTCGATGTGCTCGTAGGTATCAGGGGTGGTGCTCATCGTGGATGGCTCCTTTCGAGCGTTCAATGGACGGTCGAGTTGAACTGGGAGGTCATGTAGTCCGAGATCGGGAAGCTCTTCGGGATCAGCCCGGAGGTGTAGAAGACCTTCACGAGGCCCTGCTCCTCGGACTCGATGCTCGCGTTCACCGGCACCGGGGTCTGGATCGTGTCCCGGGCAGCCGCGACCATGATGCTCGACGGCAGGCCGGTCGCCGCCCCCCACGTCTTGGCCCATTGGGCGGGGTGGGTGTTGGCCCAGCGGTGAGCGCGATTGAGCACCGTCAGGTACTCGGTGATCTCCTTCGCCTTCGCGGGACTGCTGATCGACGAGTCCGCGGCGATCTCAAACGAGTTGTCGCCCGGGAATTTCGGGTTCGTGGCGATGTTCTTCGCGCCCTTGGCCTCGGCCTCCTGGACGAACGGGGGCCACACGTCCCAGGCGGCGACCGCGCCGGACTCAAACGCGGAGTAGCCCTGCGCGGGCTGGAGGTTGACGAGCTGGACGTCCTTGGGCGAGAGGCCCGCCTGCTGCAGCTCATAGAGCAGGTGATAGTCGCCTGAGGTGCCCTCCGCGACGGCGATCTTCTTGCCCTTCAGCTGGCTCACCGAGGTGATCTTCGAGCCCTTGGGGACGAGCACCGCGACGTTCCGGGTGACGTTCGAGAGCGCACCGATGACCTTGATCTTGTCCCCGCCGGCGCCGGCGAACACGATCGGCGCGTTGCCGAGGTTGCCGACATCGAGCGCCCCGGCGCTCATCGCCTGGACGATCGGCGGCCCGGAGGTGAAGTCGGCGAACTTGATCGGGAACGAGAAGGAGTGCAGCAGCCCGGCCGCCTGCAGCAGCGCCTGGGCGCCGGTGCCGGCCTGATCGCCGACCCGCAGCGTCGGGCCCGAGGTGTGGCCGGTGGCGGCGACCGTGGTGGCCGTCGCGCTGCCGGTCGACGAGGCGGATGCCGATGCGGCGGGCGTCGCGCCCGAGGACGTCGACGAGCTGCTCTTCGCGCTCGAGCCGCACGCGGCGACGCCTCCGGCGAGGGTGAGCGCGGCCGCCAGCGCGGCCATGGGTTTGAGGACGGAAGCGGTCATAGGGTGATGCCTTTCTGGTCGACGCCGAGCTCCTGCAGCAGCCGGGCGCGGAGGTGGGTCAGTTCAGGGTCGTCCCGGTCACGCGGGCGATCGGCGGCGATCCGCGACTCGTGGGCGATGCGCCCGTCGGCGAGCACGATGACGCGGTCGGCGAGACCGAGCGCCTCGTCGACGTCGTGGGTGACGAGCAGCACCGCGGGCCGGTGACGTTCCCAGAGTCCGAGCACCAGCCGGTGCATCGCCATCCGGGTGAGGGCGTCGACGGCGCCGAACGGCTCGTCGAGCGCGAGCAGCCGCGGCTCGCGGGCGAGCGCCCGGGCCAGCGACACGCGCTGGGCCTCGCCACCGGAGAGGGTGAGCGGCCACGCGTCGGCGTGCTCGGAGAGGCCGACCTCGGCGAGGGCGCGGTCGGCGGCCGCGCCGGGATCGTCGGTCCGCAGCCCGAGGGCGACGTTGGCCCGGACCCGCTTCCACGGGATGAGCCGCGCGTCCTGGAAGGCGACGGCGACCTCGCCGTCGACCTGCACGGTTCCCCCGGACTCGCCGTCGCGCGACCGGGGCGGCGCGTCGAGCCCCGCGAGGGCCCGCAGCAGCGTCGACTTTCCGCTGCCGCTGCGACCGATCAGGGCGACGAACTCGCCGGCGGCGATCTCCAGGTCGAGGTCGGCGAGCACGCGCCGCTCGCCGAAGCCGCGGGTGAGGTTCGTCGCCCGCGCGACGACGGGGCCGGCGAAGGCGGCGGTCGCGCTCATCGGCCCACCACCAGTCCGCGCCGCCAGCCCAGCGCCCGGCGCTCGAGCATGCGCACCATCCAGTCGGTGAGCAGGCCGAGGATCGTGTAGACGAGCAGCGCGACGATGATCACGTTGTTCTCGTTGAACTGGGTCGCCTGGTTGATCATGTAGCCGAGGCCGGCGTTGGCGTTGATCTGCTCGGCGACGACGAGCGCGAGCCACGCGACGCCGAGCGACTGGCGCAGCCCCACGAGCGTCTCGGGCAGCGCACCCGGCAGGATGATGTGGATGAGCGTCTCCCACCGGCTGAGGCCGAGCGAGCGCCCGAGCTCGCCGAGGCGGGCGTCGACCCCGCGGATGCCGCTGAACGCGTTGAGGTAGAGCGGGATCGCGGCGCCGAGCGCGACGAGCAGGATCTTCGGCAGGTCGCCGATCCCGAACCACACGATGAAGACGGGGATCAGGCCGAACAGCGGCAGCGTGCGCAGCATCTGCATGATCGGGTCGATCGCCTCCTCGCCGATGCGGCTGAGGCCGGCCACGACGGCGCACACCAGCGCCACCGCCCCGCCGAGGGCGAAGCCGATCGCCATGCGCCCCAGCGAGACGAGCATCGCGTGCTGCAGGGTTCCCCCGAACGCCGTCGAGTTGACGGTGATCAGCGTGTAGGCCTCACTCACCACCGCCGTCGGTGGCGGCAGCTTCTCCGCCGAGATGAGGTCCAGGGTGTTCGACAGCTGCCAGATGACGAGCAGGACGAGCGGGCTGATCATCCGCCGCCAGCCGGTGATGCGCCGGCGACGGCGGCCGGGACGGCGGTCGATCACCTCGGTTCGCTCGGTCTCACGGGGGGCACTGATGGGCCGCGAGCCGATGTTGGTCGTGCTCATGGAGGTTCTCCTGAAATCGGGTGGGTTCGAATCGCCGCGCGGGTTGCCGGAGCCGCCCAGACTCAATCTACACAAACTCGATTGACTTAATTCGTACATCCGCTGAGACACCGCCGTTCGTGCGGTCCCTGGCGACAACCGAGCGAGCCGTTGCGACGCCCAGGACCCACGGAAGTCCGCGCCTCGGCCAATGCGCAGGCCGTTGCCGGCGTCGCGGGCGTCGCTCGACCGGCCCGCTGCCGGAGTCTCGGGCGCTACAGCGCGGCGAACTCGGTGAACAGCTCGCGCGCGGCGGCGATGCCGCGCTCGACGTACTCGACGAGCAGCCGCTCGTTGGGCGAGTGGATGTTCGCGTCGGGCAGCGAGAAGCCGGTGATGATCGTCGGGATGCCGAGGTCGGCGAGCGCGGCGACGATCGGCAGCGTGCCGCCGCTGCGCACGAGCAGCGGACGGACCCCGAGCGCCCGCTCGAAGGCGTCCTGTCCGAGGGCGACGGCGCGGGAGTCCGGGTCGACGATCCCCGGGCGAGCGGTCGAGCGCAGCTCCACCTCGAGCTCGGCGCCCGCCGGCACCGCGGCGGCGACCAGCTCCCGGAAGGCGGCGACGATCGTGTCGACGTCCTGGCCGGGGGCGAGGCGCATCGAGACGTTCGCCTCGGCGGCGACCGGCAGGACCGTCTTCTCAAGCAGCGGGGAGCCGCCGACGATCCCGTTGACGTCCAGCGCCGGCTCGGCGAACGTGCGCAGGTAGTAGTCGCGCGCCGCCTCGGGGTCGCGCGGTGCGACGCCGGCGAGGGCGAGCTCGTCGACCCCGGCCGGCAGCTGGGTCCAGCTCTCGAGCTCGGCGGCGGTCGGCGCGATGATCCCGGCGCGCAGCGGCTCGGGCAGCCGCCCGTCGCGGGTGGGTGCGAGCGCGGCGAGCGTCTCACACAGCGCCTGGACCGCGTTGAGTGCCGCGCCGCCGTAGATCCCGGAGTGCAGGTCCCGGGCGCCGGTGCGCAACGTGAGGTGGAAGTACGCCATGCCGCGCGTCGCGAGGTCGAACGCGGGGACGTCGCGGGCGATCATCCCCGAGTCGAAGATCACCGCCGCGTCGGCGCCGCGGGGATCGCCGGCGAGGTAGGTGAGCACCGACTGACCGCCGGTCTCCTC
>CAZZWJ010000188.1:302-6207 GCA_964657875.1 uncultured Solirubrobacteraceae bacterium | reverse complement strand
GAGAAGGCCAAGATCGAGCTCTCCACCACCCAGGAGACGCAGATCAACCTGCCGTTCATCACCGCCGACGCGACCGGCCCCAAGCACCTCGACATGCGGCTCACCCGCGCCAAGCTCGGGGAGCTCACCGCCGACCTGCTGGACCGCACCGTGGCCCCCGTCCGCCAGGCGCTGGGCGACGCCAAGGAGAAGGGCGCGGCGACGATCGACCACGTCGTGCTCGTCGGCGGCATGACCCGCATGCCCGCCGTACAGGAGAAGGTCAAGGAGCTCACCGGCAAGGAGCCCCACCGGGGTGTCAACCCCGATGAGGTCGTCGCCGTCGGCGCCGCGATCCAGGCGGGCGTGCTCGCCGGGGACGTCAAGGACGTGCTGCTGCTCGACGTCACCCCGCTCACCCTCGGCATCGAGACCAAGGGCGGCGTGATGACCAAGCTGATCGAGCGCAACACGACGATCCCGACCCGCAAGGCCGAGGTCTTCTCCACCGCCGAGGACAACCAGCCGAGCGTCGAGATCCACGTGCTGCAGGGCGAGCGCGAGATGGCCAGCTACAACAAGTCGCTGGGCAAGTTCCAGCTCACCGGCATCCCGCCGGCGCCGCGTGGCATCCCGCAGGTCGAGGTCGCCTTCGACATCGACGCCAACGGCATCGTCAACGTGTCGGCCAAGGACCTGGGCACCGGCAAGGAGCAGAAGATCGAGATCCGCTCCGGCGCCGGACTGTCCGACGACGAGATCAAGCGGATGGTCTCCGACGCCGAGTCCCACGCCGACGACGACAAGCGCCAGCGGGAGCTCGCCGAGGCCCGCAACACGGCCGAGAACGCCGCCTACCAGGCCGAGCGCCAGCTCACCGAGCTCGGTGACACGGTCGACGCCGCCTCCAAGGAGGAGATCGAGGCCGCGATCAAGGAGGCTCGGGACTCGCTCACCGGCGAGGATCCGGCCGAGATCCGGGCCAAGGCCGACGCGCTCAACGCGTCGTTTCACAAGGTCTCGGAGGCGATGTACCAGCGCGCTCAGGCCGACCAGGCCGGTAATGCCGAGGACGCGACGTCCAACGGTGCGACCAACGGCAATGGCGGGTCCCCCGAGGAGGAGGACGTCGTCGACGCCGAGGTCGTGGACGAGGGCAAGTAGGACATCGCCGAGATGACCACTCCCGACCACAACCACCCGACCGAGCCGGAGGTGCCTGAGACGACGTCGTCTCAGGCACCGTCCAACGGTGACGCGGAGCCGCTCGTCAGCCCCCGGCTCGACACCGACGATGGACAACCCGGCACCGCAGCACCCGGTGCCGACGTTCTCGCCGAGGACCCCGAGGCGCTCGCCGACCGGGCGGCCAAGGCCGATGAGTATCTCGCCCTCGCCCAGCGCAAGCAGGCTGAGTTCGAGAACTTCCGCAAGCGGGCCACCCGCGACGCGGCGCTGGCTCAGGAGCGCGGCGCGGCGAAGCTCGCCACCTCGCTGCTGCCGGCGATCGACAACCTCGAGCGCGCGCTCACCCACGCGCCCGAGGACGGCGATACCCCTGACGGTGCACAGGCGATCACCGGCTTCGTCGCCGGCGTGCGCCACGTCCATGCCGACCTGATCGCGGCGCTGCACAAGGCCGGGATCGAGCAGTTCTCCCCGGAGGGCGAGCCGTTTGATCCCAACCAGCACGAGGCGCTCGCCCAGCAGCCGACCGAGGGCGCCGAGCCCGGGACCGTCGTCGAGGTCTACCAGCGTGGTTACCGCGCCGGGGAGACCGTCGTGCGTCCCGCCCGCGTCGTGGTCGCCGGCTAGGGCCGCGGAGCCTCGATGCCCGATCGTCCCGACTACTACAAGATCCTCGGGGTCTCCAAGAACGCCTCCGACGACGAGATCAAGAAGGCGTACCGCAAGCTCGCCCGCAAGTACCACCCCGACACCAACGCGGGCGAGAAGGGGGCCGAGGAGCGCTTCAAGGAGATCTCCCAGGCCCACGACGTTCTCGCCGACCCCGACAAGCGCAAGACCTATGACCGGTCGGGCTCCCCGTTCGGCCAGTTCACCAACGCCGCGAGCGGCGCCGGGCAGGGGTTTGATCCGAGCTCGTTCAGCGGCGGCTTCGGCGACATCCTCTCCAACATCTTCGGGGGTGGTGGTGGGGCCGGCGGCGCTGCGGGCCCGGGCAGCGTTCGCGGCGGCACCCGTCCGCGCCCGTCGCCGGGCCGCGACCTCGAGACCGAGGTCGCGCTCACGTTCGACCAGGCGGTGAACGGCGCCCAGGTGTCGCTCACCGTTCCCACCTCCCAGCCGTGCCCGACCTGTCAGGGCACCGGCGCCAAGCCCGGGACCTCACCGCGCGTGTGCCCGGTGTGCAGCGGCAGCGGGATGGAGGCCCAGAGCCAGGGGATCTTCTCGATGTCCCAGCCCTGCTCCAACTGCCACGGTCAGGGCACCGTGATCGACGATCCGTGCTCGACCTGCCGCGGCTCCGGCGCCCAGCGCTCGGTCCGCAAGCTGCGCGCGAACATCCCCGCCGGGGTCCGGGATGGCAGTCGCATCCGGCTCGCCGGCAAGGGTGAGCCGGGCCTGCGCGGCGCCGACTCCGGTGACCTGTACGTGATCACCCGGGTCGCCGACTCCCCGGTGTTCACGCGCGCCGGGGACAACCTCGAGGTCGAGGTCCCGCTCACGATTCCGGAGGCGCTGCTCGGCGGGATCATCGAGGTGCCGACGTTGAAGGCGACCAAGCGGCTGAAGGTGTCGCGGGGCACCCGGTCAGGGTCGGTGCAGCGACTACGCGGTGAGGGCCCGCCGAAGCTCAGCGGCAAGGGCCGCGGCGATATCCACTACCGCTTCGTGCTCGACGTCCCGAGCTCGCTGGACGCCGAGCAGACCGAGGCGGTCGAGCGCTTCGCCCAGACGCTGAAGACCAACCCGCGCGAGCAGCTGATGCACGACAGCGAACCGGAGGCCCGTGAACCGGCCGGCGAGGCGGCGTGATGGGCCGGACGGCGCGCACGGCGACCCGGATCGAGGTCTCCTCCGACCGGGGCGTGTTCATGATCTCGGTCGCCGCCGAGCTCGCCGACATGCACCCCCAGACGCTGCGGATGTACGAGGCTCGGGGACTGATCGAGCCCCAGCGCTCGCCGAAGGGGACCCGCCTGTACTCCCACAAGGATGTCGACCGGCTGCGGCGCATCCAGGAGATGACCGCCGAGCTGGGGATGAACCTCGCGGGGGTGGAGCGGGTCTTCGAGCTCGAGCAGCAGCTCGACGCGATGGCGCGCAAGGTCGCGTCGCTGGAACGCCGCGCCGGCCAGCTCGGCGCCGAGGTCGCCCGCCTGGAGGCACTGCGCCGGGAGCTGCGCGCCGAGATCGTGCCCTACGTGCGCGGTGGCGCGCTCGTGCGCCACGCCGACGTGGCTCCGCGCCGGCCGTTGGCCTGAACGGCCGCGGTCGTGCGTGTGCGACCATGAATCAGTGACGAGACGGGGTTTCACCGGCGCGCTGTGCGTGACGTCCGCGCTCGCCATCGGGGCGGCGGCGCCCGCCGTCGCGGTCGCGGCACCTCGCTCCGCGACCGCCCGTGTCACCCGCCTGGGCCCCGCGCCGGCGGCGCGCACGCTCACGCTCGAGCTGCCGCTGCGCGTCGACTCGTCCGGCCTCGCCCGGTTCGCCACCGCGGTCTCCACGCCCGGCTCGCCGGACTATCGTGGCTACGAGTCGGTTCCGGCGCTCGCCCGTCGCTTCGGCGCCTCGTCGGCGGTCCGCGCACGCGTGCTGCGCTACCTGCGCCGAGCGGGCGCGACCGGGGTGCGCATCGACGCGACCGGGCTGTTCGCGGACGCGACGCTGCGGGTCGGGACCGCCGAGCGGCTGTTCTCCACCGACCTGGATCGCTTCCACGCCGACGCGACCCGCAGCTCGGCGGCGCAGAGCTTTCTCGCCCCGGGAACCGGCGCCCGGGTTCCCGCGGCGCTGCGCGGTGCCGTCACCGGCGTCGTCGGCCTCGATACGCGGGCGCTCACCGACGACGCGCGACCCGACATCGACACCTCGGCCAAAACCGCCGCCTCGACCCCGACTCCGGCCTCGACCCCGTTCGCGTCCGCGTCCACGTCCACGGCCCCGCCGAGCTCGGCCTACTTCACCCGCAGCGGAACCGCCGCCGGCTGCCCCAGCGCCACCGCCCAGCGCGGGTTCACGCCCAACCAGTACCTCACCGCCTACGGCTTCGGCGCACTGCAGTCACAGGGATTGACGGGGCAGGGAGAGCGGGTGGCGTTGATCGAGATCGATGGGTTCAAGGCCTCTGACGTGCGGAGCTTCGCGGCCTGCTTCGACCTGCCGGTGCCGCAGATCAACGCCTACGGGGTGGGGATCGGCAAGGCGCTGGCGCCCGGCGGAGAGTCGACGCTCGACCTCGAGCTGCTCGACGCCGCTGCGCCGCACCTGTCGGAGATCGACGTCTATGAATCCCAGCCGATGGCCTCCCAGGTGCTGCGCTCGCTCACCGAGCCGCTGGCGGCCCGCAGCCGCATCCCGGACGTCATCTCCGCGTCGCTGTCGACGTGTGAGCCCGACGCGCGGGCGGCGATCGGCCAGGCCGGCATCAACGCGGTCGAGTCGACGCTCGAGCTCGCGGCCGCGACGGGCGTGTCCGTGCTCGCGGCCAGCGGCGATGACGGCTCGACGGCGTGCCTGACCAGCCGCGGTCAGCCGCTGGACCGCCTGGCGGTCAACTATCCGGCCGCCTCGCCGTGGGTGACCGGCGTCGGCGGGACCAATGTCCACCTGTCCTCCGCGAACACGATCGCGAATCCCACGACCGACCAGGTCGTCTGGAACGACGAGCCGACCGTCGTCGGGGCGACCGGCGGCGGCGTCTCGAGCTTCGACCGGCCCGCGTATCAGAACGGCGCCCAGTCAAACGCCCACCGTGAGGTCCCGGACGTCGCGATGCTCGCCGATCCGATCCCGGGCTATGAGGTCTACTGCACGGCCGCCGACTGCCTGAGCGCCTCCGGCGGCTCGAGTCCGTGGCAGAGCGTCGGGGGGACGAGCGCCGGCACGCCGCTGCTGGCGGGCGGCTTCGCCCTCATCGACCAGGCGCTGCGCCATCGCGGGCAGGAGAACCTCGGTTTCGCCAACCCGCTGCTGTACCGGATCGCCCGCTCCGCGACCGCCGCGTTCACGGTCTCCGACGTCATCTCGGGCGCGAACGACCTCAGCGCCAACGTCTTCGGGGCCGCGCTGGGCTGCTGCGGCGCCCACGTCGGCTACGACGACGCGTCGGGCCTGGGCTCGGTGAACCTCAGCGGGCTGGCGACCGCCGCCGACACGCTCGTCGCGCGCCAGGTGCAGGTCGGCCTCGTGCTGCCCGCCCAGCACGAGGTGCTTGCGGCCCAGCACCTGCTCGCGACCGTCTCCTGCACCACGGAGTGTCTGATGCGCGCCGACGCGACGATCCGGATCACCGGCTCCACGACCGCGCTGGCGGTCGCCTCCTCGCCCTATGAGCTCACCCGGCTGCGACGCCGCACGATCGACATCGGCCTGTCGGCGCCGACCCGGACGCGGATCGCCGCCGCGCTCTCGGCCGGTCATGTGGTCACCGCCACCGTGTACGGCACGGTCATCGACGCCAGCGGCGCGATCGTGCGTGAGACGGCGGGCCGGACGCTGCGCATCACCGCCTGAGCGCGGCCGTCGACGACCCTCCGCCCCGGCTTGAAATCGCAGCTCCACGGTGCGATAATCTCAGTCAACCTCACTAAGAACTTTCGTCCCAGGATCGGATACCGCCCATGCAACCGGATCGCTTCACCATCAAGTCCCAGGAGGCGCTGCAGGCCGCCCTGCGCCTGGCCGACGAGCGCCACAACCCCCAGACGACGCCCGAGCACCTGCTCGCGGTCCTGCT
>CAZZWJ010000188.1:0-275 GCA_964657875.1 uncultured Solirubrobacteraceae bacterium | reverse complement strand
CCCGCGCCGGTGCTGCGCAAGCTCGGCGTCGCGGTCGGCGGAGCCGGCTCCGTGCGCGAGGCGCTCTCGCCCCATCTCGACGGCCTGCCGACCGTCTCGGCGGCCGGCGGCGCCACGTCCGCGCCCGCCGGCGCCTCCAGCGAGCTCTCCCAGATCCTGCGCGCCGCCGAGAGCGAGATGCGCGAGCTCGGCGACGAGTACGTGTCCGCCGAGCACCTGCTGCTCGCCCTGTCAGCGAGTCCGGGCGGTGCCGGGGACGCGCTGCGCGCCGCCGG
>CAZZWJ010000187.1:0-6225 GCA_964657875.1 uncultured Solirubrobacteraceae bacterium | reverse complement strand
GCCCGCCGCCGGCGCACCCCCACCGACCGACGCGTGGGTCTACCTGCTGCGCTGCGGCGACGGTTCGCTCTACACCGGCTGGACCGTCGACGTGCCCCGGCGCATCGTCCGTCACCAGGCGGGCACGGCGAGTCGCTACACCGCGAGCCGTCGCCCGGTCACGCTCGCGCTCGCGCTGCCGATGCCCGACCGGACCGCCGCGCGCCGGGAGGAGGCCCGCATCAAGCGGCTCACCCGCGCTGAGAAGCTCGCGCTCGTTCAGGCGGCCCACGGCGCGCCATAGACTCACCGTCCATGCCCTCCGGCCTCGTCAACCGTTCGATCGCCAAAGTCGCCCGGCGCGTTCCCGGCCTGCGCATGATTCCGGTGGTGCGACTGCTGTCCGCCGCCGAGGTCGCGATGCTCGCGCGGGATCACTACACGCGCCTGAGCCCCGCTGAGCGGATGCGGCTGCGCCATCTGGTCACGACCGGCCGGGGTCGGGCCGATCGTCTCACCGACCGTGAGCGCACCGAGCTCGAGGGGCTGCTCACCAAGCTGGCGCCCCGGGAGCTGTTCGGTGACGCCGCCGCCAAGCTGTCCCCGGTGCCGCTGCCGCGGCGGCTGCTCTACGGCCGCCGCGACTGACCCCGGCATCTCACCCCGCCCCGTGCCTCAGTGGCGCGGTACCCCCACCTGCTTGACCGCGTCGAGCGCCGCCATGTCCTCGGCGTCGAGGCTGATCTCACCGGCCCCGAGGTTCTCCTCCAGGTGCGACACCGACGTCGTCCCCGGAATGAGCAGGATCCGCGGCGAGCGGTGCAGCAGCCACGCGAGTGCGATCTGGGACGCGGTCGCGTCGTGCTTGCGCGCCACCGAGGCGATCGCCGGATCCTCGGCGAGCGCCGCCGGTCCGCCGGTGAACGCGGAACCCAGCGGGAAGAACGGCACGAACGCGACGTCGTGCTCGTCGCACAGGTCGACGAGCTCGTCCTCGGCGCGGTCGAGGATCGAGTACGGGTTCTGAACCTCGCCCAGTCCGACGTCGCCGAGCAGCTCGAGCGCCGTCCGCACCCCCTCGACCGAGACGTTGGAGACGCCGATCAGGTCGAGCTTGCCCTCCGCACGCATGTCGGCGAGCTCGCCCAGCTGCTCGGCGGTCGGCTCACCGAGCTCGCCCGGTCCGGCGATCACCCGCATGTTGACGAGGTCCATCCGCTCGACCCCGAGTGAGCGGAGGTTGTCCTCCACGCCGCTGCGCAGCTGCGCCGGGGAGTCCGCCCGCACCCACCCGCCCTCGGAGTCCCGAGCGCCCCCGACCTTGGTCACGAGCCGCAGCCCATCCGGATAGGAACCGCCGACCCGCAGGGTCTCGCGGATGAGGTCGTTGACGACGTCGGGGCCGTAGTACTGGGCGGTGTCGATGTGGTCGACGCCGAGTTCGACGGCGCGACGCAGGACCGCGCGGGCGGCGTCGGGGTCACGCGGGGGTCCGAAGACACCGGGGCCGGCGAGCTGCATGGCGCCGAAGCCGATTCGACGCACGGGCTTGTCGCCGAGAAGGGAGGTCTGGGGGTTGGTCATCGACACAGCTTGCGATACCGTCGCGCCCGCCGCAAGCCGACCACCCCCGATCCGCCGCACGCTGATCGCCGCGATCCGCCCCGCCGATCACCCCGATCAGTCCACACCACCCCTGAGGAGAGCCCGATGGAACTGCACGAGAGGCACGTCGTCATCACCGGCGCCGCAAGCGGTATCGGGAGGGCGTGCGCGACGGCGTTCGCCGCCGAGGGCGCGCGGCTCGTGCTCGCCGACCGCGACTCGGCGGCGCTCGATGCAGTCGCCGATGAGCTGGGGGCGATCGCGGTCCGTGCCGACGTCGGCCGGGAGGCTGACATCCAGGCGCTCGTGGACGCCGCCCGAGGTCATCACGGCCCGATCGACCTGTGGTATTCGAACGCCGGCGTCGGCGGACCGGGCGGCGGCCCCGAGGCGCCCGACGCGGCGATCCAGGCCACCTGGGAGATCAACGTGATGGCGCACGTGTACGCGGCCCGCGCGCTGCTCCCGGAGATGGTCGCCCGCGGCGAGGGGTACCTCGTGAGCACCGCCTCGGCGGCGGGGCTGCTCACCCAGCTGTCGGCGATGGCCTACTCGGTGACCAAGCATGCCGCGGTGGCACTCGCCGAATGGCTGTCGATCACCTACGCGGACGCCGGGATCAAGGTCTCGTGTGTCTGCCCGCAGGGTGTGAGCACGCCGATGCTCGAGCTCGCCGCCCGCGAGGATCCGATCGGTGCCGCGCCGCTGCTCGCCCAGCGGATCCTCGAGCCCGCGCAGGTCGCCGAGACGGTCCTCGCCGGCATCCGCGACGAGCGCTTCCTCATCCTCCCCCACGAGGAGGTCGCGGGCTACATGGCCTACAAGGGCGCCAAGCCCGAGCGCTGGCAGGCGGGGATGCGAACGCTGCTCGCCGAGGCCCGCGCGGCGCACGGCGCCGACTGACCGGACTCGACCGTGGACTGACGCCGGCTCCGACGGTGGTGGTGGTGGGGAGCTTTAAACGCGCTCAGCGCCATCAACCTTCCCCACCCCCTCCCCAAACCGTCCGAAAACCCTCAAACGTCGCGCAGGACCTCGGCCAGCCGCTCCCAGCGCTCCCGCACCCTCGCTCGGGCGGCGTTCGTCGCGGCGACGTCCCCGCGCGCGACCCCCGCCTCGAGGTTGCGCAGCTCGGTGAGCATCGGACGGTCGTCGAGCATGAGCACGCTGTTACGGGCCGCGTGACTCGCCCGTCCCACCGCGGCGGCGTCATCGGCCGCGATTCCGGAGTCGATCTCGCCCAGCGCCCGCGCGAGCTCGTCGTGCAGAGTCTCGGCGACCTCGCCGGTGGTCTGATCCAGCTGGGCGGCGAGGGCGTCCAGCGCCCGCCGTATCCGCTGTTCCTCCCGCGACTGCGACCGCTGGCCGCTCATCCCAACCGTCAGGCCTCGCCGCCGTCGCGCAGCCCGATCGGCGCGGCCACGATCGCGTCCGGGATCCCGAACGCGTCGACGTAGCCTCCGGCCTGCGCGCGGACGCGGTCACACAGCTCCCCGACCTGGCGTGAGATCGCCTTGCAGCGAGGCCCCGACAGCCGGCCGTGCTCCTGGTAGAACCCCTTCTCGCGCTCGATCTCGGTCAACGCGTACAGGTCGCACATCAGCTTGAGCGCCGCCTGTGAGTCCGGATCGGTGCACGTCGACACCGCCCGCTGGAAGGCCTCGAGCAGCACCGTGGCCATGTGCGCACGGGCGACGTCGACGACGTGGTCCTCGATCGAGCGAAACACCTCAAACGGCGCGTGCCCGTCCTTGATGTGACGACGGAAGCGCTGCGCCGCCGACGCGAGGATGTGGCCCTCGCGCCACTGAAACAGCGACAGCTGAAACTCGGGATCGAGCAGATCCTCCTCGTCGCCGCGCGGCCCCACCCAGTCCCCGACGACCTGCGCGATCTTGCGCGCGAACAGCCGCTCGGCGACGATGTCGGCGGCCTGCCCGGCGACGAACGACGCCATCGCGACCGGCGAGAGCCCGGTGACCTGTTCGGCGTAGCCGGTGAGCAGGCCGCGGGAGAGCAGCAGCATGAGCACGACGTTGTCGCCCTCGAAGGTGGTGAAGATGTCGGTGTCGGCCTTGAGCGCCGCGAACCGGTTGACCGACATGTAGCCGGCCCCGCCGCAGCATTCGCGGCAGGTCTGGATCGTGTCGGTCGCATGCCAGCTGGCGGTCGCCTTCATCCCGGCGGCGAGCGACTCGAGCTCCCGGCGCTCCTGGTCGGAGACGTCCTGGCTGCTCATCACGTGGTGGAAGCGGTCGCGCAGCTCGGCCTGGGCGAAGTGCAGCGCGTAGCTCTTGGCCAGCCGCGGCAGCAGCCGGCGCTGGTGGGAGCGGTAGTCGAGGATCGGGACCTCCTGACCCGGCTCGGGACCGAACTGGCGGCGGCGCAGTCCGTACCGGACGGCGATCGTGAGCGCGAGCTCGGACGCGCTCAGCGAGGCGCCGCCGACGCAGATCCGGCCCTGCACGAGTGCACCGACCATCGTGAAGAACCGCTTGGTGGGGCTCTCCACCGGGCTTGAGTAGACGCCCTCGGCCGACACGTCGCCCCAGCGGTTGAGCAGCGCCTGGCGGGGGACGCGGACGTGGTCGAACCAGAGCTTGCCGTTGTCGACGCCGTTGAGGCCGAGCTTGGGGCCGTCGTCCTCGATCCGGACCCCGTCGAGCACGTTGCCGTCCTCGTCGCGCAGCGGCACGAGCAGCGCGTGCACGCCCTGGGACTCGCCGCCCACGATCAGCTGGGCGAACACGGCGGCGATCCGGCCATCGCGGGCGGCGTTGCCGATGTACTCCTTGTGCGCCTCGTCGACCGGCGTGTCGACGATGAACTCCTCGGTGTCGGGGTCATACGTGGCGGTGGTGAGCAGGTTCTGCACGTCGGAGCCGTGGCCGGCCTCGGACATCGCGAAGGCTCCGGGCAGCGCGAGCGTGGCCACGTCGCGCAGGTAGCGCTGGTGGTGGTATTCGGTGCCGAGCTGCTGCACGGCGCCGCCGAACAGCCCGAACTGCACGCCGAATTTCACAAGCAGCGACAGGTCACCGAACGCGATCGTCTCAAAGCCCGCGACGTTGGCGCCGAAGTCGCCCTCGCCCCCGTAGGCCACCGGGAACCCCGGCGCGGTCAAGCCCTCCGCGGCCAGATCCCGTGCCCAGGTCATCACCTGCGCGCGATAGTCCTCGCGCCCGAGCTCGAGCACGGGGGCGAACTGGGGACGGGACAGGACCTCGCGGATCTCCGCACGCAGCTCGGCGTAGCGGCCGTCGAGAATCCGTTGCAGATCGGCGGGTTCGAAGGTCAGCGGGGGAGCCTGGAGCGTGGTCATGACGACAGCATATGGATGCGGGAATCCGCAGACGCTGACGTCGCTACTATCTACTGCTGGCGCCGGGGGGCGTTCGTTCCCGCGCCCGCAGCTGCCTCGAGTCCATCCTTCCTGAAGAAAGCCCGTCGTTATGGCACGTGGAGACGTTCGTATCGCTGCCACCCTCGCCTGTGAGGAGTGCAAGCGGCGTAATTATCAGACCAACAAGAGCAAGCGCAACAATCCCGAGCGGCTGCAGCTGAAGAAGTACTGCCGCTGGTGTCGGCGTCACACCGCCCACCGCGAGACGCGCTGAGCCCACGACGGCGTCGTCCCGATGGCCCGCAACCGCAAGCGCCGCGGGAGTCCCCGCCCGGCAGACGCCAACCCCTCGGGGCCGGGCCTGCGCACGGCACGCCCTGAGCGTGACGGCCGGATCGGCTCGCGGGTCGACGACACGTCGGATCCGCTGGGCCATGCGGCGCCCGACGCCGAGCTCGCGGAGGGTCAGCTGGCCGCCGGGCAGGCGCGGGCTCAGCAGCCCGAGCTCGGGTCCGAGGCCGAGTTCCCGGGGCTGACCGGCCCCGCGGTGACACCGGTGTCGGGCGAGGGCGGCGAGGTCTTCTCCGACGAGCGCGACGGGGAGCCGGAGGACGCGGAGTCCGAGCCCGACTTCCATCCGGTGCGGCGTCGTAACGGGCTCATCGGCTTCGCGCAGGGAAGCTGGCGCGAGCTGCAGCGGGTACAGTGGCCGGATCAGCGCCAGGTCGTTCAGGCCACGGGGGTCGTGATCGGATTCGTGATCGTCGCCGGCGCTTATCTGGGTGTGGCCGATTGGGTGGCCACCAAGATCGTCAACTTCATCCTTTCCTAGGTATTAGTAGAGAGAGTCATGTTCCGCTGGTACGTCGTCAATACATATTCAGGGCACGAGAACAAGGTCAAGCACAATCTCGAGCATCGGATCGTGTCGCTGCACCAGCAGCGCGCCGTCCGGCAGATCGTGGTGCCGACCGAGTCGGTCTCTGAGATGAAGGACAATCAGAAGATCACCGTCGAGAAGCGGACGATGCCCGGCTACGTGCTCGTGCAGATGGACTTGAACGAGGATTCCTGGTCGCTGGTGAAGGGCACTCCGGGGGTCACCGGCTTCGTCGGCGCCTCCAACGAGCCGGTGCCGCTCACCCAGATCGAGGTCGACCGGCTGCTGCACACCGAGCCGGCGGAGCGCCCCCGCAGCCGCGCCCAGTTCTCCATCGGCGAGTCGGTCAAGGTCGTCTCGGGCCCGCTGTCGGACTTCTCCGGCGAGATCTCCGAGGTCAACGAGGACGCCCAGAAGC
>CAZZWJ010000186.1:362-6230 GCA_964657875.1 uncultured Solirubrobacteraceae bacterium | reverse complement strand
GCGTCTCGTCGCCATCGGGGTGTCCCTTGGGCAGCCCGAGGACACGGCTGCCGTTGGTGCAGATCGCGACGCTGCGACCGATCGCGGTGAAGCGCGCGGCGAGCTGCGGGAACTCCTGGATCGCCGTGCACACGCGCGCGACCCCGGGCGTGTACACGTCGCGCACGTCCTGGTTGGTGCGGATCTCGCGCCGGGCGACGATCTCGATCTTGCCGCCGTCGTGGGCGATGAAGGCGCGGTCGTGAAACCAGGAGACGCTCACCCCCTCCAGCTCGTCCAGGCCGATGGCGAGCGCCTCGGCGTGGCCGCGGTCGCGCAGCTCGATCGTGATCTCCCGGATCGCCTCGTGCTTGGCGATCGCGATCGTCGAGACGTCACCGATCAGCCCGCCGAAGTCGCAGATCCGGCTGGAGACCTTCGCCAACTGCCCGGCGCGATGGGGGATCCGCAGGCGATAGGTGACGTCCATCGGCACGCCGGCGACGCTACCGCATGCGCGCGGCCGTGAACCCGACCGCACTCACACGACGCATGGGCGTCGTGAGGGTGGCCCGTTCAGGCTTCGACGGGCGTCTTGGCGTCGGCGTCGGCCTCCGCGAACAACGTCGCCGCCTCGAACAGCAGCATCACGAGGCCGGCCCGCTGGGGCTCGACGCCGGAGCGCTTGAGCCGCTTGGCGCTCTCGCGCTCGATCGCCGCCGCCTCGTCGCGCCAGCGCTTGGTCGCCTCCGCCAGCTGGGTCCAGCCCGCATCGTCGAGCTCGATCGTGTCCCGCACGAGCGCCGCCTCGGCGCGGTCAAAGCCGCCGGCGGCGCTCTGGGAGGCGACCTCGCCGATCTGGGAGAGCGCCGACGCGATCATCATGTGCTTGGTCATCGGGTGGGTGACCGCCCACGCGCGACTGGAGAAGCGGGGATGCTCGCGCGCCGCGTAGACGTGCTCGGTGGCCCCCCGCCGCTGGTGGGTGGCGACCATCTCGATCAGGCCGAGACGCTCGAGCGTGCGCACGTGGTAGGCGACCGTGCCCAGCGTCGCGTCGAGGTGCTCGGAGAGCTGGACGGGACTCGCGTTGCGCTCCTCGAGCATGGACAGGATCCGGACTCTCAGCGGGTGGGCCAGCGCCTTCGCGTACCGGGGGTCTTCGACGTCGCTGATCGGCTTCTGTGCGTTTCTTTGCGCCATTTTGTTCAACCTTAGCGTCCGTCTCGATCGGGGGGCTCGTCACGCCCTGGCGTCACTCCCGATCCCGGAGTTCGTCCAGCCAGGCGGTGGCGCTGGAGTCCGCCGGGGCGCGCCAGTCGCCGCGGGGTGAGAGCGAGCCGCCCGAACCGACCTTGGGCCCGTTGGGCGACGCCGAGCGCTTGAACTGGCTGGTGGCGAAGAAGCGACGCAGGAACTCCTCCAGCCACCGCCGGACCTGCTGCGGGTCGTACTGGTGGCGGTCACCCGGCGGGATCAGATCCGGCCACGCACCGTCGGCCACGTCACCCCAGACGTGGTCGGCGAGGAACGCCACCTTGCTCGGGCGGTAGCCGAAGCGCAGCACGTAGTAGAGGAAGAAGTCCTGCAGCTCATAGGGTCCGACGGTCGCCTCGGAATCCTGCGCGGGACCCTCGCCGTCCGCGTCGGGACCGCCGGGCACGAGCTCGGGCGAGATCGCGGTGTCGAGGACCGCCTGCAGGACCCGGTTGGTCGCCTCGCCGAACCGGCCGGCGGAGATCGCCCAGCGCAGCAGGAAGCGGATCAGCGTCTTGGGCACCGAGCCGTTGACGTTGTAGTGCGACATCTGATCCCCGACCCCGTAGGTCGACCAGCCGAGCGCGAGCTCCGACAGGTCGCCGGTGCCGAGCACGAGTGCGCCCTGCTGATTGGCGAGGCGGAACAGGTGCGACGTGCGCTCGCCGGCCTGGACGTTCTCGTAGGTGACGTCGTAGTGGGCGGCGCCGTCGGCGGCGGGATGGTCGAGGTCGCGCAGCATCTGGGTCGAGGACGGGCGGATGTCGAGCTCGTGGGCGCTGACCCCGAGGGCCGTCATCAACGCGTGGGCGTTGTCCAGCGTGCCGGCGCTCGTCGCAAAGCCCGGCAGCGTGTAGGCGAGCACGTTCTCGCGCCCGCGGCCCAGCCGATCCATCGTGCGCGCCGCGACGATCAACGCGTGGGTGGAGTCAAGCCCCCCCGAGACGCCGATCACGACCTTCTCGATCCCGGTCGCCCGCAGTCGCGTCGCCAGCCCGCTCACCTGGATGTCGAACACCTCCTCACAGCGCTCACCGCGACTCACCGGGTCGGCGGGAACGTAGGGGAAGCGGGCGACCGCCCGGCGCAGCGTCACCGCGGGGACGGCACCGAGCTCGAAGCTGACGCGCCGCGTGCGGGCGAGGCGCCGGCGCAGGTCGCCGATCGCGTCGCCGTAGCTGGAGGTCGCCATCCGGTCGGCCAGCAGGCGGTCGAGGTCGAGGTCGGCGCAGACGAGCTGCTCGGAGCCGGCGAAGCGCTCGGACTCGGCGAGCACGTCGCCGTTCTCGCAGATGAGCGCCTGGCCGTCCCAGGCGAGGTCGGTCGTCGACTCGCCCTCGCCGGCGGCCGTGTAGAGGTAACCGGAGATCGTCCGGGCCGAGTGCGAGCTGCCGAGCGTCCGGCGATACCCGGCCTTGCCGATCGTCGCGTTGGAGGCCGACAGGTTGACCAGCACCGTGGCCCCCGACAGCGCGCCGTAGGTGCTGGGCGGGATCGGCGTCCACAGGTCTTCGCAGATCTCCACCGCCAGCGTGAACCCCGGGAGGTCGGTGCACTCGAACACGAGCTGGGCGCCCGCCGGGACGGTCTCACCGAGCACCGTGATCGTCTCGCCCACGAGATCCCGGGCGGCACGGAACTGGCGCTTCTCATAGAACTCGTGGTAGTTGGGGAGAAAGCTCTTGGGCACGACGCCGAGCACCCGCCCGCGATGGACGAGCACCGCGCAGTTGAAGAGGCCGCCCTCGGCGGCGAGCGGCGCGCCGACGATGATGACCGGGGTCAGCTGCGCCGAGGCGGCGACCACGTCCGACAGCGCCCGCAGCGTCGCGTCCAGCAGCGCCGACTGGCGAAACAGATCCTCGTTGGTGTAGGCGGAGAGGCCGAGCTCGGGGAAGACGACGACGGCCGCGCCCGCGTCGTGGGCGGCGCGCGCGAGCGCGACCGTCGCCTCGCCGTTGGCGCGCGGGTCGCCGACGCGCACGTGAGGCACCGCGCACGCGGCGCGCACGAACCCGTGGTCATAGAGCGAATCTGAGGCCGGCACCCCTCCCATTGTCGCGCGCGGCGTGATTGACGGGCCTGAGGCAGGGGTAGACGAACCGACCGTGAGTGACCAGATCGAGACCGGAACGATTCAGACCAAGATCCCCGCGCGCCTGGATCGGCTGCCGTGGAGCCGCTTTCACTGGCGGATCATCATCGGGCTGGGGACGGTGTGGATCCTCGACGGCCTCGAGGTGACGATCGTCGGCAACATCGCCAGCGAGCTGGGCAAGCACAACTCGGGCGTGAACATCGCCGCCCACAACGTCTCGGGGCTCGCGGGCTCCCTGTACGTCGCCGGCGCCTGCGCGGGCGCGCTGCTCTTCGGCCAGGCCACCGATCGCTTCGGCCGTCGCAAGCTGTTCATGGTGACCCTCGGGGTGTACCTCGTGGGAACCGCGCTCACGGCGTTCTCGTTCGCGCCGCTCTGGTTCTACCTGTGCCGCGTGATCACCGGCTTCGGCATCGGCGGGGAGTATTCGGCGATCAACTCGGCGATCGACGAGCTCATCCCGTCCAAGCAGCGAGGCCGCGTCGACATCTCGATCAACGGCAGCTACTGGGCCGGCTCGGCGATCGGTGCCCTCGTCGCGCTGGTGGCGCTCAACGACTTCGCGGTGAACGTCGGCTGGCGCGTGTGCTTCGGCCTCGGGGCGGTGCTCGCCGTGCTCATCCTGCTCGTGCGCCGCAACGTGCCGGAGAGCCCCCGCTGGCTGTTCATCCATGGTCGCGAGGAGGAAGCCGAGCGGATCGTCACCGGGATCGAACAGGAGGTCGAGCGTGAGACCGGACGCTCCCTGTCGACCGTGGATGACTCCGATCGGATGACGGTACGTCAACGTACCGTCATCCCGCTCTCGCTCACGATCCGCTCGATCGTGACGCTGTACCCCAAGCGCACGGTCCTCGGCCTGGCGCTGTTCGTCGGCCAGGCGTTTCTCTACAACGCGATGGTGTTCAACCTCGGCGGCCTGATGACGACGTTCTTCCACGTCTCCACCGGGAACGAGCCCTACTTCTTCGTCTACTTCGCGATCGGCAACCTCGTCGGTCCAATCGTGCTCGCCCCGTTGTTCGACACCGTCGGGCGCAAGATCATGATCGGTGGCTGCTACGTGATCGCGGCGGTGCTGTGCGCGGTGATCGCGCTGCTGTTCGACGGTCATCACTTCACCGGCACGACGTTCATCATCGTGCTCGCGGTCGCGTTCTGCTTCGCCTCGGCCGGAGCCTCCGGCGCCTACCTGACCGTCTCCGAGATCTTCCCGATGGAGACCCGGGCGCTCTGCATCGCCGTGTTCTACGGGATCGGGACCGGCCTGGGCGGGATCATCGGGCCGCTCCTGTTCGCCTCGCTGATCAACTCGGGCAAGGTCGGCAAGGTCGAGCTCGCGTTCCTGATCGGCTCGGCGGTGATGGCGGTCGGCGGGATCGCCGAGTTCATCCTCGGAGTCAACGCCGAGGGCCAGAGCCTGGAGAACATCGCCAAGCCGCTCACCGCCGTGGATCGGCCGGCGGACGATCCATCCTCGGGCTCGCCGCCGCGGGCCGCCACCGCCTGACCCGCTCGCGACGCGGGGGTACGCTGGCGTCGTGTCCTCCACGACCGCCCGCCTGTGGGAAGACGCGTTCGCCGACGAGGTGATCGCCACCCGCGCCACCCATGGCCTCACCGGCCCGGTGGTGTGCGCGAGCGGCCTGTCGCCGTCGGGGCCGATCCACCTCGGCAACCTGCGCGAGGTCTTCACCACCCACCTCGTCGCCGAGGCGCTGCGCCGCCGGGGCGAGGAGGTCGTCCACCTGAACTCGTGGGACGACTACGACCGCTTCCGCAAGGTGCCCGCCGGGGTCGATCCGAGCTTCGCCCAGTACATCGGGATGCCGCTCTCCGAGGTCCCCGACCCGACCGGGGGGGCGGCGGGGTCATGGGCCGATCACTTCATGGACGAGCTGCGCGACTCGCTCGAGGTGCTCGGCATCCGCATGACCGAGCGCCGCCAGTCACGGCTCTACCCGGCCGGCAGGTACAACGCCCAGATCCGTCGCGCGATGGACGAGCGCGGGCTCGTCTTCGACACGCTGGCCGGCCAGCAGACCGCCGGGCGCCATGAGCAGTCGGCGGCCGACCGCCGCCGCGCCTACTACCCGTTCAAGCCCTACTGCACCGAGTGCCGCCGCGACGACACCCGGGTGATCGCCTACGACGGGGAGACCGTCGTCTGGGAGTGTCGCCACGGCCACGCCGGTGAGATGAGCCTCGCCGACGGCGCCGAGATCGCCGGCAAGCTCGTGTGGAAGGTCGACTGGCCGATGCGCTGGGCCTACGAGAACGTCGCCTTCGAGCCGGCCGGCATCGACCATCACGCACCGACGGGGTCCTTCACCGTCGGGCGGATGCTCGTCGCCGACGTCTACGGCGGACGGGCTCCGGACACGACCGTGTACGGGATCGTCAGCCTCCCCGGGGCGACGACCAAGATGTCGAGCTCGGTCGGCGGCGCGCTGATCCCCGCCACCGCCCTGGACGTGATCGAGCCCGCGATCCTGCGCTGGCTCTACATCCGCCGGCTGCCGGCGCAGCCGTTT
>CAZZWJ010000186.1:0-280 GCA_964657875.1 uncultured Solirubrobacteraceae bacterium | reverse complement strand
CGGCGACGTCGCCGGGCCGGATGCCTCACCCGACGACATCGCGATCCACCGCGAGGCGATCTCCTCCTCGGCGGGCGACGTGGCCTGCACCGAGCGCCCGGTGTCGTTTCGGCTGCTCGCGTCGGTCGCCGACCTCACCCAGGGGCAGCCGGGGCAGATCGCCCGGATCGTGGGCGCCCACCTCGGCGTCGACGTCGCCGACGATCCCACCGCGTTGCTGGCGAGCCTGCAGCCGCGGCTGGACTGCGCGATCCACTACGCCACCCAGCTCGTGCCCGAG
>CAZZWJ010000185.1:4786-6231 GCA_964657875.1 uncultured Solirubrobacteraceae bacterium | reverse complement strand
CGCTACTGGGGCTGTCCGATCCCGATCGTCTACTGCGAGGCGTGCGGGATCGTGCCGGTACCCGAGTCCGACCTGCCGGTGGTGCTGCCCGAGGTCGACGACTACCGCCCGCAGGGCCGCTCACCGCTGGCCGCCGCGGAGGCTTGGGTGCACACGACCTGCCCGCGCTGTGGGGCTCCCGCCCGGCGTGAGACCGACACGATGGACACGTTCGTCGACTCGAGCTGGTACTTCCTGCGCTACTGCGACGCCCGCAACGACGGCGCCGCCTGGGATCCGAGGGTGCTCGCCGAGTGGATGGCCGTCGATCAGTACATCGGCGGCGCCGAGCACGCGATCCTGCACCTGCTCTACGCCCGCTTCTTCGTCAAGGCGCTCGCCGACATGGGCCTCGTCTCGGTGCAGGAGCCCTTCCGGGCGCTCTTCACCCAGGGGATGATCCTCGGTCCCGACGGCCAGAAGATGTCCAAGTCGCGGGGCAACGTGATCTCGCCGACCCCGATCGTCGAGCGCTTCGGCGCCGACGCCGCCCGCTGCTACGTGCTCTTCATCGGGCCGCCCGAGCAGGACGCCGCCTGGAACGAGCGCTCACTGGAGGGCGTGCACCGCTTCCTCTCGCGGCTGTGGCGCCTGGCGGACGGGGCGACGGAGGCGGGGTTCGTCGCGTCGCCCGAGATGGTGCTCGCGCCCGCGGGGGCGCAGGGTGAGGCACTCGGCCTCGTGCGCAAGGCCGACTGGGCGATCGACAAGGTGACCGGCGACCTGCGCGGGCGCTTTGCCTTCAACACCGCGATCTCCGCCGTGATCGAGCTCGTCAACGACCTCTACCGCTTCCCCGACGCCGAGCCCCAGGCTCGCCGCTACGCGATCGCGACCGCGGCGTCGCTGCTCTTCCCCTTCGCCCCCCATCTCGGCAGCGAGGTCTATGAGATGCTCAGCGGCGCCCGGGTCTGGGAGCAGCCATGGCCGGTCGCCGATCCGGCGATGCTCACCGTCTCGGACTTTCAGCTCGTGTGTCAGGTGAACGGCAAGGTGAGAGATCGGGTGACCGCGGCGACCGGCAGCTCGCGCGAGGCGCTGGAGGCGCTCGCGCTCGCCAGTGACGGTGTCCGCGCCCACCTCGACGGCCACGAGGTCGTCAAGGTGATCGTCGTGCCCGACAAGCTGGTCAACGTCGTCGTGCGCTGAGCGCGCCACCGTGGGTGGCGGTGAGGATCCGCGCGGGGGAACGCTGTCCCGGCGATCGCGGTAGGCTCGCGAACGGAGAGAGAGACGAGCGGCTGCCGGGTGCCGCCAGTGTGCGTGCGCCTGCGATTGACCGCTCCTGAGGAGAGGACGAGTCATGAGTCATGCCGACGCTGCGCGGCACGCTGGACCCTGCCCAGGATGCCTTCGATCAACTCGGGAGCGGCGCCGATGACCGCCGCTTCGCTTCCCAGCCCGAG
>CAZZWJ010000185.1:0-4776 GCA_964657875.1 uncultured Solirubrobacteraceae bacterium | reverse complement strand
CCTGGGGATCGTCATCGCCACGACGATCGTCCTGTACTACCAGCTGTACCTGTCCGGCGGGGTGGCGACGAGCATCCTGCGCAGCCTGCACATGTCGTTCACCTACTACGTGAACATCAGCGTGATCGGCTACCTGCTCGGCGCTGCCGCGTCGTATCTGGCCGGACTCGCCGATCGTTACGGCCGCGCGAACATCGTCACCGTCGGGCTCGGCATCGTCGGCCTGCTGTGTCTCGTCGCGCTGCCCAACGCCCACTCCAAGGCCGCGTTTCTGATCATCTACGTGCTCATCGGGTTCGTCGAGGGGATCATCCTGGTCGCCACCCCGGCGCTCGTGCGGGACTTCTCACCGCAACTCGGGCGCGCGTCGGCGATGGGCTTCTGGACGCTCGGTCCGGTGCTCGGCTCGCTCGTCGTCGCCGCGTTCGTCTCCGGCGCGGGCACGCGCAGCTGGGAGGACCAGTACCGCATCAGCGGGATCATCGGGTTGATCGTGTTCGTGGTCGCGCTGGTCGGCCTGCGCGAGCTGTCGCCGCGCCTGCGCGATCAGCTGATGGTCTCCAGCAAGGACCGGGAGCTGATCGAGGCGCGCGCCGCGGGCATCGACATCGAGGCGTCCCTGCGCCATCCGTTCCGTCAGATGCTCAAGCCCGACATCCTGCTGTCCTCGTTCGCGATCAGCGTCTTCCTGATCATCTACTACGTCGCCGTCGGCTTCTTCCCGGTGTTCTTCGAGACCGTGTTCGGGTACAGCCAGTCCCGCGCGAACACCCTCGGCGACTGGTTCTGGGCCTTCGACGCCGCCGGCCTGCTCGTCATCGGGGTGATCTCCGACCGGCTGCGCGTGCGCAAGCCGTTCATGGTCTTCGGCGCGGTCTCATCGATCGTGTTCACGACGATCTTCGCGCTCGACGCGGCGCATCCGGCGACCAGCTACACGACGTTCGTGGTCCTGCTGTCATGCATCGCGGTGTCACTCGCCTTCGCGTTCGCGCCCTGGATGGCGAGCTTCACCGAGACGGTCGAGCGGCGCAACCCGGCGCTGATCGCCACCGGGCTGGCGGTCTGGGGTCTGGTGATCCGGGTCGTGATCGCGGTGAGCGTGTTCTTCGTGCCCAAGGTCGTCACCACGGCGACGACGCTCGTCCAGCAGGGTCCGTCGGTGAAGGCGGTGCTCCGCAGTCCGGTGCCCGTCGGGCACACGACGATCGGTCAGGTGGCCACGGCGGCGTCGACGCACCCGTCGACGGTGGCGCGGCTGACGTTGATCGCCGCGCACCCGTCGAGCATCACGGCGGCGGACAAGCGGTTTCTCACCACCACCGCCCCGGCGGCGCTCGGCGCCGCCAACCTCGCCGCGCTGTCGCACCCCACGCCGGCGCTGGGGGCAGCGCTCAAGACCCTCACCGTCGACGGGCCACCCGTGGCGAGCGCCGCCGCCCATTCGCCCAAGCAGTGGCGGACGTTCTTCTTCATCGGAGTGGGCGGGGAGGTCGTGTTCATCCCGTTGATCCTGCTCATGGCGGGCTTCTGGAATCCGCGCAAGGCCAAGCTCGCCGAGCAGGAGCACGAGCGCTGGCTGGCCGACGAGATGGCCCGGATCGGGCACTGACACCGAGCGTCGCGGACGGCCGGGGCACCGTCCGTGACGCCGGTCGGCTCGTGCACGCCCACACCCGAGGGACATGAGATCGTCAAGGTGATCGCCGTGCCCGAACGAACTGGTCAACGTCGTCGTCCGCTGACCCGGCGTCGCTGCTCAGTCGACTCGACCGCGCTGGGCGGCCTTCTTGGCCCGGTTGCCGCAGGTGCCCATCGAGCACCAGCGTCGCCGACCCGGTCGCGAGGCGTCGAGGAACAGCACCTGGCACTCCGGATTCGCGCAGGGACGGACTCGGCGTAGATCGGGGGAGGAGACGAGATCGAGCGCGTCGCGGGCGACGAGCGCCAGCGTCGCTGTGACCATCGAGTCGGCCCGGTGGACGACGCGGCCGGCCTCGTTCAGCTCGGGTCTCGGGAGCGCGGCGCCGGCGGCGGCGTTGACGAGGTCGCGGGCCTCGACGGGGCATGACCCCGCGCCTTCCTCGAGGGCGTGGATGACGAGGACGGTGATCGCCTCCCGCAGCTTCCGGGCGGCTTCGAGGCGGCCCGGGGGGTCGACCACCGCGGCCCCGTCCCACGGGCCGAATTGACGCACCCAGTCGTTGAGGCGGTCGTCCCCGGCGAGCTCCTCCTCGGCCTCGGGTCGACCGCGGTGGCGCAGCGTTCGCATGAAGTCGAGGCACAGGCGCCCGGCGCCGCTGCGAAACGGGAGCTGGTCAGGGGTGGTCATCGCGGTGGAGTCTATGTCCGAAACCGGTTTGACCAGTGCCAAAGGAACCGGTATAACCGGTGCCACCACACGAGGAGGAGACCTGATGGGTGTTCCGAGCATCGAGGAGTTCGAGTCGCGAACCGCGATCATCGACGGAGTGGAACTGCACTACTGGATCGGCGGCGAGCCGGCGGGTCCGCCCGTTCTGCTGTGGCACGGCTTTCTCGGCACCGGGTTCTCCTGGCGCAAGGTGATGACGCCACTGGCGCGGGCCGGCTGCGCAGTGCTCGTCCCTGACATGCGCGGGTACGGGGACTCCGACAAGCCGCGCGGTGACCACGGATACGATGGTCGCGCGCTCGCCGAAGAGTTCCGGGCCCTCGTCCGAGCGATCGGGTTCGGATCTGGTCGTCGTCTCACCCTCGTGGCGCACGACATGGGCGCGCCCCCCGCGCTTCTGTGGGCAGCGGATCATCCCGCCGAGGTCTCGAGCCTCCTCTACATCGAGGAGCCGGTGCTGCGCCAGGAGTTCCTCTCGGCCTTGATCGTCTACACGCCGCAGGCGGCGGCCACCGGGTCGATGTGGTGGTGGCTGCTGCCGTTGGCGCCGAACGCCCCCGAGCGCGTGATCGTCGGCCATGAGCGCTCCTACCTCAGCTGGTTCTACGACCGGGAGGCCTCGAGCCACGAGGGCGTCGGCGTCGCGATTGACGAGTACACCCGGACCTTCGCCGGCGTCGACGGGGTCCTCGGCGCCCTCGGCGTCTACCGAGCCGCGTTCACGACCATCGAGCAGACCGAGTCGCTGACCTCCTCCAAGGTGACCGTCCCGATCCTCGCCATCGGCGGCGAGCGATCGCGCGGAGACCAGGTACGCGCAATGCTCGAGTCCGTCGCCGAGGACGTGAGTGGCATCGTAGTGCCCGGCTGCGGGCACTTCGTTCCCGAAGAGCGTCCGCAAGAGATCGTCGACCGGGTCCTCGGCTGCGCGCGCGGGTGACGCTGAGCGCGAGCGGGCATCTTCCGGATCGCCGCGTCGCCGTGTAGCGTCGAGAGCACGTGCCGACGTTCAAGTCCGCCTACCTCATCCACGGTGACGATCACGGCCGCATCGCCGAGCGGCGGGCGACGCTGCGGACGCTCGCCGAGTCGCTGAGCGGGGCAGAGGGACTGGAGCTGCTGGAGGGCGAGTCGGCCACCGCTCAGGGAGCGGCGGACGCCCTCGACGCGCTCACGCTCGGTCTCGGCCGGCGCTTCATCATCGTCGACGGCGCCGAGCGCTGGAAGGACAAGGATCTCGACGGCCTCGAGGCGGCGGTGCGCCACATCGCGCCGGAGACGACGATCGCGTTCTTCGCCCGTGAGGAGGGACGCGCCAAGGCGCCCGAGCGGTTGCACGCGATCGTCAAGGCGGTCAAGGGCGACGTGAGCGCCGTGGAGACCGTGAAGGCGTGGGAGCTCCCGCGCTGGGTGACCGCCCGCGCGGCCGAGCTCGGGATCGAGCTCGCGCCCGACGGCGCCCGGGCGCTCGTCGCCCACGTCGGCGAGCGCCAGCAGCGGCTCCTGCGCGAGCTGGAGAAGCTCAAGCTCGGATTCGACGGTGAGTCGGTCGCCCTGGACGCCGAGCAGGTCGCGCGGCTCACCGCCTCCTCCTCCGAGCGCCGCGCCTGGACGGTCGCCGACGCGCTCGTCGCCGGCGACGGCCCGGCGGCGGTGCGCGCGTTCCTGGAGCTGCGCCAACAGGGCGAACGCGTTCCGGGTCTCATCTACTGGATCTCCCAGCGGGTCCGCCAGGCCCACGAGGTCGCCACCGCCCTGGACGCCGGCGAGGCCCCCGCGCAGATCAAGCGCCGACTGCGGATGCCCTCCCGGGCCGCCGACCGGCTGATCGACGACGCCGCTCAGGCGGGGGTCCAGCGACTGCGCCGTGCGACCTGCGAGATCGCCGATCTCGAGCTTGCCTCGCGGGGTGGGGGCTCGGGCGGCGCCGGCGAGGACACCGCGGCGCTGATCGCGCTCGGCCGCATCGCCGCCTGATCCCCGGTCGCGGCGAGTCGCCGCCATCATGGGTCGCGCGGGGGATGGGAATGGGGATGCGGGCCGGGGGGTGGCGTGACGCGCTTCGGATGGGGGTGAGGGATCTGACGTGGCTCAGGCGCAGGTGGGATCCATCACGTCCCCGTGGGAGCGCGTTCGGTGCCTGGGGGTGACGGGGTGTGGTGGCGGCGCGGCGGGCGGCGGTCGGTCAGTGCAGGACGGTCGACCGCAGGATCACGTAGACGCCGATCACGACCGCGGCCAGGACGAGGACCGCGAGCAGTCGCAGCGGCCAGCTGCGGGCGCGCAGTGCGGGATTCAGCGGTCGGTCGGTATGCAACGGAGGGTTGAGAGCACGGTCCGCGTGGTGTGCCGGCGCCGCGAGCGACCCCTCGAAGACCGGCACCGGCGACTGGATCGCCTGC
>CAZZWJ010000184.1:0-6256 GCA_964657875.1 uncultured Solirubrobacteraceae bacterium | reverse complement strand
GGCTTGACGACCATCGTGCAGCCGGCGGCGATCGCCGGGCCGATCTTGCGGGTGCCCATCGCCAGGGGGAAGTTCCAGGGGGTGATGAACAGGCACGGACCGACCGGCTGGCGCATCGTGAGCACCCGTCCGCCACCGTTGGCGGCGACCGCGTAGCCGCCGTCGATCCGCACCGCCTCCTCTGAGAACCAGCGCAGGAACTCCGCCGCGTAGGTGATCTCACCGAGGGACTCGGCGATCGGCTTGCCCATCTCCATCGTCATCAGCAGCGCGAGCTCGTCCCTGCGGGCGATCACCATCTCAAACGCACGGCGCAGGATCTCGCCGCGCTCGCGGGGGGCCGTCGCGGCGAACGCGGGACCGGCGGCGACCGCGGCGTCCAGCGCGGCCATGGCGTCCTGTGGTGAGGCGTCGGCGACCTCGCAGAGCGGCGCGCCGGTCGCGGGATCCTCGACCTCGAGCGTCCCCTCAGCGCCGTCGCGCCACTCGCCGCCGATGTACAGCTGCTTGGGAACCCAGGCGAGGACGGACTGCTCCTGGGTGGGAGTGATCGTGCTCATGGCGGGCACGCTACTACGCAGCACCGGCCGGCTCACACGCGATGGTGCGAACCGGCCGGTTTTTCAGGTCCGGCGCATCCGGGCCGGGCTCAGACGGTGGCGGGGGTGACCGGCGCGGGCTCCAGCGCCACGCCGAGGACCTCGTCGATCGTCATCGCCAGGTGGAACGTCATCTCGTCGCGGACCTCCTGCGGCACGTCATCGAGGTCACCGCGGTTGCGCTCGGGGAGCACGACATCGGTGAGCCCGGCGGCGTGGGCCGCGAGCACCTTCTGCTTCAGGCCGCCGATCGGCAGCACGCGGCCCTGGAGGGTCACCTCGCCGGTCATGCCGACGGTGTGGCGCACCGGCCGACTGGTGAGCAGCGACGTGAACGCGGTCACCATCGTGACGCCGGCGCTCGGTCCGTCCTTGGGGATCGCGCCCGCCGGGACGTGGACGTGGAACGCGTGGTCCTCGAACGCCGCCGGATCGATGCCGAGCTCACCGGCGTGTCCCTTGACGTAGGAGAGCGCGATCTGCGCCGACTCCTTCATCACCTCGCCGAGCTGGCCGGTGAGCGTGAGCCCGGGCCGTCCCGGCATCGACGTCGCCTCCACGAACAGGACGTCGCCGCCGGCGCCGGTCACCGCGAGGCCGGTGGCCACGCCGGGGACCGCCGTGCGGATCGCCGACTCCTGGAAGTGGCGCTGGCGCCCGAGGGCGTCGCGCACCACCTCGAGGTCGATCGTCACCGGCGGGGTCGTCGTCTCCGAGGCGATCTTCGTCGCGGTCTTGCGCAGCACCGTTCCGAGATCCCGCTCGAGCTGGCGCACGCCGGCCTCACGGGTGTACTCGGTGGTCACCGTCTGCAGGAGCTCGTCGGAGACCTCGACCTCCTCGGTCCGCAGACCGTTGCGCTCGAGCTGGCGTGGCCACAGGTAGCCGCGGGCGATCGCGACCTTCTCCGACGTCGTGTAGCCGTCGAAGCGGATCACCTCCATGCGGTCCAGCAGCGGCCCGGGGATCGTGTCGGCGACGTTCGCCGTCGCGATGAACATGACCCCGGACAGGTCGAGCTCCAGGTCGAGGTAGTGGTCTCGGAACGAGTGGTTCTGGGCGGGGTCCAGGACCTCGAGCAGCGCCGCCGACGGGTCCCCGCGCCAGTCGCCGCCGACCTTGTCGACCTCGTCGAGCATGATCACCGGGTTCATCGTCCCGGCATCACGCAGGGCCCGGACCAGCCGGCCCGGAAGCGCGCCGATGTACGTGCGCCGGTGACCGCGGATCTCCGCCTCATCACGGACGCCGCCGAGCGACATCCGCACGAACTCGCGACCGGTCGCCCGGGCGATCGACTCGCCGATGCTCGTCTTGCCGGTGCCGGGGGGGCCGATCAGGGTGAGGATCGCGCCCGAGCGCTTGTCCTCCTGGATGTTGCGGTCGACCCGCAGCTTCTTCACCGCGATGTATTCGGTGATGCGGTCCTTGACGTCGTCGAGGCCCGCGTGGTCCTCGTCGAGGATCCGGCGCGCATCGGCGGGGTCGAGCTTCTCCTCGGAGCGCTCGTTCCACGGAATCGAGATGAGCGTGTCCAGGTAGGTGCGGATGACGCTCGATTCGGCGGACTGCTCGCCCATCCGCTCCAGGCGTCCGAGCTCCTTGTCGGCCTGCTCACGGGCGGCCTGCGGCATGCCCGCCGCCTCGATCTTGGTGTGGTACTCATCGACGATCGACGCGTCGTCCTCGGACAGCTCCTTGCGGATCGACTCCATCTGCTTGCGCAGGAAGTACTCGCGCTGCTGCTTCTCGGCGCCGGACTCGACGTCGTCGCGGATGCGCTTGCGGACCTGGAGCTCGGCGAGGCGCTCACGCTGGTAGCCGAGGGCGAGCTCGAGGCGCTCGGTGACATCGAGCGTCTGCAGCAGCTTCACCTTCTGCTCGTAGGTGAGGTCGGGTGCGTAGCCGCTCGTGTCGGCGAGCGTTCCGGGGTCGGTGATCGAGCGCAGGAAGCCCGCGACGCGTCCGTCGGCGTCCCGGATCTCGAGGATCTCCTCGACGGTCGCGCGGTACTCGCGGTCGAGGTTGCGGGTCGTCCCATCGACCGGCACGTCGTCGGGATGCTCCTCGACGTCGACGAACAGCCGTCCGTCGGGCAGCGTCTGCGCCGCGCCGGCGACGCCGCGGTGCAGGCCCTGGAGGGCGTAGGCGGTGCCGCCTCCGGGCAGGCGCACCTTGTCGGTGACCTCGGCGACGGTGCCGATCGACGCGAACTCCGCTTCGTGGCGGGGGACCAGCAGGACGCGCTCCTCTTCGCCGGCATCGATCGCCAGCGTGAGCGACATGCCCGGAAAGACGACGATGTCGTCCAGCGGGACCAGTAGCAGACGACTCATCAGATGTTCACTTTCCGTGGATGCTTACGAACTATAAGTTGGAGCCTAGCAAGGGACAGGCGGACGATCTTCGTGGAGGTCACTGAGATCATCGACGTGGGAGTAGTGTAGTTCGTGGTCTGGGGCCGGGTTGCAGTCGGTCGGTCGCTCTGCGAACATGGGCGAAATGGCAGACCACGGCGCAGACGATCCACCGCATGACATCCTCGCTGCCGAGGGGTTCTCGGTCGGGACGGGAGATCCGTCGCTGCGCCACGATCCCGTCGCGGTTCCCGACGCTCCGTTCAGCGAAGGCGACCCCGTTCACGACGTCCTCGCCGCCGAGGAGTTCGCCATGCCCGCGGGGCACGGCGACGCGGCGGCGTTCGGCGTGGGAGACGGCGACGGAGGATCCGGGAAGCGTGCCCGGGGCCGATTGATCGCCGCGGCCGGTGGTGGACTCGCCGTCGGTGTTGCCGTGCTGCTGCGCCGTCGTCGCTGATCCGTCACGGTTGACGGGGGTTGTGAGCGAGGTGCCTGCGACCTTCGCTCACCCGTCACCGGTCCGCTGAGGCGCTGAGCTGTCACCGGTCCGCTGGGGTCCGGCTGATCCGCCGCCTGGCGCTCACCTGTTGCTCATCCGCGGCTGAGCCGGCGCTGAATCGTGACTCGTGCGCCTTGATCCGTGACAGGGCGGAGCTCATGCTGGGGGTGATGCAACGTACCTCGGCTATGGCGGGGTCAGATGCTCCACCCCACGAGCGACTGGCGGCGCTGGCGTTCGCGCAGCACGGGGTCGTCGCCTGGCGTCAGCTCCGAACGCTCGGATATCCGGAGGCGAAGATCTGTGCCCTGGCGGCCGGCGGGTGGCTTCTGCGGGTCCACCACGGTGTCTACGCCGTCGGTCACGCCCGGCTGTCGCCTCGCGGCCGATGGGCGGCGGCCGTCCTGGCCTGCGGTGATGGGGCCCGTCTCAGCCATCGGGATGCCGCCGCACTTCACGATCTACAACAGATCGGAGGCGGCGCCGTGCACGTCACCGCGGTCAATCGACACCGCCTCCCCGGCGTCAGGTGCCACACGACGCGAGATCCGGCACGGCTGGGCAGCACCACGATCGACGGCATCCCGGTCACCGGCCTCGAGCGCACGGTGCTCGACGTGGCTCCGACCATCTCCGACGAGCGGCTGCGCGGCCTGCTGGAGGAGCTCGAGCGCCGCGGTCGCTTCGACGTGCGTCGCCTCGAGTCCGAGCTGAGCGGAGGGGTCGGTCATCACGGGATCGGTCGTCTGCGCCGGGCGCTGTCGCAGGTCTCCGGGACGCCGCCGATCACCCGCTCGGGCCTCGAGCGCGACTTCCTCACGCTCATCCGGGTTGCCGGGCTTCCCGAGCCGAGCGTGAACGTCGTCGTCCGGGGTGAGCCGGTCGACTTCCACTGGCCGCGGGAGCGGGTGATCGTCGAAGTCGACAGCTGGATCTATCACCGCTCCCATCGCTCGTTCGAGCACGACCGCCGCCGCTCCAACCGGTTCGCGCTCGCGGGCGTGCTGATCCTGCGCATCACCGATACCCGGATCGGCGCGGAGCCCGACGCCGTCGCGCGTGAGGTCGCCGGTGCGCTCGGCCGTGCCCAGACCACTCCGTCGAGTCCCTCTCCGCGCCGGCGGTGATTCGGTGATCGGGTTCCGCCGGCCCCGGGGTGATGGATCCTGCCTCGGGTGGGGAGGGGTACGGTGCCGCACCCCCCCGCAAGGGCCGCTCAGGCGGTGGGTGTGGCGGGGCGGGCCCCGCGCCGGCGCGGGGGCAGGAGATCGGTGATCGACCGGTCGACCATCTCGGCGGAGAAGGCGACCGTCTCCGACAGCGTGGGGTGGGGGTGGACGGTGAGGGCGATGTCCTGGGCGTCGGCGCCCAGCTCGAGGGCGAGCACGGCCTCGGAGATGAGGTCACCGGCGCCGACGCCGACGATCCCACAGCCGAGCACGCGCCCGGAATCGGCCCCGCCCACCCCGACGAGGAGCTTGGTCAGTCCCTCCGGTCGGCCGAGTCCGAGCGCCCGGCCGGAGGCGGCCCACGGGAAGCGCTGGACCTCGTAGTCGACACCCTCGGCCTTGGCGGCGGTCTCGGTGAGTCCCATCCAGGCCACCTCGGGGTCGGTGTAGGCGACTGACGGGATCGCGCGGGCGTCGAAGGCGACGTCCTCGCCGGCGATCACCTCGGCGGCGACCTTCGCCTCGTGGGTCGCCTTGTGGGCGAGCATCGGCCCGCCGACGATGTCCCCGATCGCGTAGATGCCGGCCACGTTGGTGCGCATCGACGCGTCGACGGGGATGAAGCCACGCTCGTCGACCTCGACCCCCGCCGCCTGGGCATCGATCGCGTGCCCGTTGGGGACCCGGCCGACCGCGACGAGCACCCGGTCGAAGATCCGTCCGCCCACCCCCTCGATGTCCACCTTCACGCCGTTCTTCTGGGCGCGGACGCTCGCCACGCGCGTCCTGAGCAGCACCTCGACGCCGCGGTCGGTCAGCCGCTTGGCCAGCGGCTTGACGAGGTCGGGGTCGGCGCCGGGGATGAGCTGGTCGAGCATCTCCACGACCGTCACCTTGGTGCCGAGCGCGTCGTAGACGCAGGCCATCTCGAGGCCGATGATCCCGCCGCCGATGACGAGCATCCGGCCGGGGATCGAGTCGGGGGAGAGGGCGCCGGTGGAATCGATCACCCGGGGGTCGTCGGGCAGGCCCGGGATCTGAGCCGACTCCGAGCCGGCGGCGATGATGCAGTTGTCAAAGCTCACCTCACGTCCCGATTCCCCGGACGAGTCGTCGCCGATCCGCAGGGTGTGGGGACCGCTGAGGCGCGCCTGCCCGTGGATCACCTCCACCGAGCGCTGCTTGGCGAGCTGACCGAGACCGCCGGTGAGGCGGTCGACCACCGACTGCTTCCAGTCGATGAGTCCGGAGAGGTCGATCTCCGGAGCGGCGAACGTGATCCCGTGGGCCGCCATGTCCTCGGCATCGCCGATCACCTTCGCGGCGTGCAGCAGCGCCTTTGAGGGGATGCACCCGACGTTGAGGCAGACGCCGCCGAGCCGCTCGTGGCGCTCGATGAGCGCGACCTTCAGCCCCAGGTCGGCGGCGCGGAACGCCGCCGTGTAGCCGCCGGGCCCGGAGCCGAGCACGACGACCTGAAAGTCCCGGTCTGAGCTCTCGGGCGGGTGGGCGGGCCCCGCGGCGGGAGGCTTGGTCGCCTCAGCAGGCCCCGTCGCGGGAGGCTCGGTCGCCTCGGCGGACTCCGCGGCGGGAGGCTCGGTCGCCCCGGCGTCGTCGTCGGACGTCCCG
>CAZZWJ010000183.1:0-6260 GCA_964657875.1 uncultured Solirubrobacteraceae bacterium | reverse complement strand
GGACTCTGGGAACTTCGGGTGGGGTCGACGCGCTCAAAGCTCCCACAGTCGGGGCCGACTCCTGGTTTCTGGGGACTCCGGGAACTTCGGGTGGGGTCGACGCGCTCAAAGTTCCCACAGTCGGCGGTCGGGCCGGTGTCGGCCCGGATCCGCGCCCGATCGCGCGCTCAGGCGAGCAGCCGGACGATCGCCACGATCCCGACGATGACGATCACGCCCCGCAGCACTCGGGGGGAGAGCCGCCGGCCGACCCGGGCTCCGAGGACCCCGCCGATCACCGATCCCCCCGCGATCAACCCCGCCGGCGCCCACGCGACGTGGGCGGCGAACACGAACACGATCCCCGAGACGAGATTGACCATGCCGGTCATCACGACCTTCAGCGCGTTGAGTCGCTGCAGACGGTCCTCGATCGAGAGGCCGAGGATCGCGAGCACCAGGATGCCCTGGGCGGCCCCGAAGTAGCCGCCGTAGATCCCCCCGGCGAGCACGCCGGTGAGAGCGAGCGGCCCCGGCCGGTCCCCGCGGTGGGAGCCGTGGCTCTCCAGGATGCGGTTGATCTGCTTCTGAAAGACGATGAGCGCCAGCGCGATCACGATGAACACCGGCACGATCGCCTTGAATGCCGACGCCGGCAGGGTGAGCAGCAGCACCGCCCCGGTGATCCCCCCGATCACCGAGAACGTCGTGAGCAGGGCGACGCGCCGCGTCTGACCCCGCAGCTCCGTGCGGTAGCCGAAGGCGCCTGACGCCGAGCCGGGCACGAGACCGATCGTGTTGGACACGTTCGCGGTCACCGGCGGGTAGCCGAAGGCGAGCAGCACCGGAAACGTGAAGAGCGTCCCGCTCCCCACGACCGTGTTGATCGTTCCCGCGACGACCCCTGCGGCGAAGATCGCGATGATCTCCAGGACGCTCATCGCGAGCGGGTCACGGTCCGGGCGGACTCAGCGCGTCACGGATCTCCCCGATGAGCAGGTCGGGCTCCTCCATCGCCGGGAAGTGCCCGCCCCGGTCGACCTCGTTCCAGCGCACGATCCGATTGGTCTGCTCGGCGATCCGCCGCACCGGCAGGCCGAGATCGTGAGGGAACACCGTCACCGACGTCGGCGTCGGCGACGGCGACTCCGGCGCGCCCCAGCCGCCGGGCGCGTGGGCGGTCTCGTAGTAGAGGCGGGCCGAGGACCCGGCGGTGCGGGTCAGCCAGTAGAGGGTCACGTTGGTGAGCAGCTGATCCCGGTCGACCGCATCCTCGGGCGCGGTCTCGGAGTCCGTCCAGTCCTTGAACTTCTCCGCGATCCAGGCGAGCTGCCCGATCGGGGAGTCGGTGAGCGCGTAGCTGAGCGTCTGGGGACGCGTCGACTGTTCGATCGCATAGCCCGAGAGCTCTCTGCGGTAGCGCTGGGCGGCCGCGAGGCTGCGCTGCTCGAGCTCGGACGCGGGATCGTGGTCCCGTCGCGTGGCCGCGGCCGACAGCAGCATCGTCAGGTGCACCGCCACCACGTGCTCGGCGTCGATGACCCCCAGCTCACGCGCGATCGCCGCCCCCCAATCGCCGCCGTGGGCGCAGTAGGCGTCGTAGCCGAGGCGCGCCATCAGCGTCGCCATCGCGCGGCTGACCCGGGTGCGATTCCAGCCGCGCTGGGTCGTCGGACCCGAGAAGCCGTAGCCCGGCAGCGAGGGTGCCACGACATGAAACGCGACCGCGGGATCCAGCCCGTGCGCCCGCGGATCGCTCAGGGGACCGATCAGGCTCTGCAGCTCGACGATCGACCCCGGCCAGCCGTGGAGGATGAGCAGCGGACGCGCATGGGGCTCGGGGGAGCGCTCATGGACGAAGTGAACCCGCGTGTCGTCGATCTCGGTGGTGAAGTGCGCGAGCTCGTTGAGTCGCGCCTCGTGGACGCGCCAGTCATAGCGATGGCGCCATTCGCCGGCGAGCTCGCGCAGGTAGCCCAGCGGCACGCCGTAGTCCCAGCCGCTGCCGGGGAGCTCCTCGGGCCAGCGCGTGCGATCCAGCCGCTCGTGGAGATCATCGAGATCGGCCTGCGGGACGTCGATGCGAAAGGGCTCCATCTCGCCTCCTGTCTGGGTTGACCTTGAACCCCGTCACCCACGATCAGAGCGCGCGGGGCACCGGCGGGCGGCCGGGCGCTCAGCCACGCAGCGTGCGCAGCGCTCCGTCGAGGGTGAGCAGCTCGTCGAGCAGCGCCGTCGACGCCTGTTCCATGTCGTCGTTGGCCCGCACCTGCTCGTCGTGGATGAACTGCTGGACGAACGGGATGCTCACCGCGCTCTGAGCCGCGTACATGCCGACGCCGCCGACGACCTGCTTGAGCTGCTGGACCGCTCGGGTGCCGGCGGCCACCCCGCCGTAGGAGACGAAGCCGACCGCCTTGTGGCGCCACTCGAGTGAGAGGCAGTCGATCGCGTTCTTCAGCGCCGCCGGATAGCCGTAGTTGTACTCGGCGGTGACGAGCACGACCGCGTCGGCCGCCGCGACGGTCGCGCTCCAGGCGAGGGTGTGCTGCTTGGTGTACTGCTGCAACCGCGGGTGGTTGGGCTCGTCCAGCAGCGGCAGGTCGAGCACCGCCAGGTCGACGAGCTCGGGCTCGAAACCACCGTGGGCGAGCGCGCGCTCGTAAAACCATTCGCCGACGGGAAGTCCGACGCGGCCGGGACGGGTGCTGGCGATCACGACGAGGAGCTTGGGCATGGTCAGGCAGGCTATCCCGCCCCGGCATCGCGCCTCGATAAGGTCGCCGGCATGATCGCGTCCGCGGGGATCCCGACCGTCTCCCCCGACGATCTGCGCGCTCGTCTCAGCGGCCGGCGCGTCGTCGTGCAACCGCTCGCGGCCGGCGATCTCGACGGGCTCGCCGCCGCCGCCGGCGACGCTGACATGTTCCGCTGGATGGGGGTCGACCTCCACGATCCCGCGGTCCTGCGGGCGTGGCTGGACACGGCGCTGACCGCGGCCGGCCGCGGCCTCGAGGTGCCGTTCGTGGTCCGTGGCGCCGACGACGGCCGGGTGCTCGGAACCACGCGGTTTCTCAGCCTGCAGCTCGACCATCTGGGCGCGGAGATCGGCTGGACGTGGTACGCACGGCCGACCTGGGGCAGCGGCGTCAACGTCGAGACCAAGCTGCTGCTGCTGCGACACGCCTTCGAGACCGTCGGCCTGCGGCGCGTCGAGTTCAAGACCGACGCCCGTAACGAGCACTCCCGCGGCGCGATCCTCGCACTCGGCGCCCGGTTTGAGGGGATCTTCCGCAAGCACCGGGTCCTCCCCGGCGGCGGCGTCCGGGACTCCGCCTACTTCTCGGTGATCGACGACGAGTGGCCGGCCGTGCGCGCGCGACTCACCGAGCGCCTGGCCGCCGACCGCTGAGGCAGCCTCAGACGGCGACCGCGATGTGAGTCCGGGTCTGCATCGCCAACGTGAACCCGCGACCGTGGCCGAGGATCGCGGCGCGGACCGCCTCCAGGAAGTGCTCTCGGGTGTCGGGGTCCAGCAGCCGCACCTCGGAGATCGTGCGCAGTAGGTCGACGTAGCCGTCGGGGGCGTAGTCAAGCGACCAGTCATGGAGACGGACCTGCGGCTCGGCGAAGCCGTCCACGCCGGCGATCTCGGTCTCCCATTCCTCACCCGCGCGGGCGAGGGGGTCGCCGGAGGTGGGGTGCAGGGGTCCCCCGTGCAGCTCCGCGGGGACGTGCGCCTCATAGATGTCGTTGAGCTCGGCCCGCAGCGCGGACTCCGCCCACTGCGGCCGGTTCCAGAACACGACGAGCCGGCCACCGGGCTCGAGCGCCTCGCGCGCGCGGACGTAACCGTCGGGCAACGCCACCCAGTGCCATGCCTGCGCGGCGAAGACGAGCGGGAAGCGCCGGCCGCCCAGCGCGGCGTGCTCGAAGTCCGACTCGATGAGCTCGACCATCCCGGCCCCGGCACCGGTGGTGCGCCGCGCGACCGCGGCCATCTCCGCGCTCGGCTCGATCGCGACGACGTCGACGCCGGCGGCGCTGAGCAGACGCGTCGCCTTGCCCGTCCCCGCCCCCACCTCCAGTGCCCGCGGTCGCCCGTCGCGGGGGCTCGCCCACGTGACGAGGTCGCCGATCAGCGCCCGCGGATAGGTGGGACGGGCGGCGTCGTAGAGCTCCGCGACCTCGCCGAACACCAGCCGTCGTTGCCGCGCGTGCACCGCCGGGAGTCTGACATGGCGCCCGGCACGCGCCGCTACGCTGGCGTTCGCCGTGTCGCGACGTGGAGCCCACCGAATCGCGCTCGCGCTCGCCGCGCTGCTCGCGATCACGGCGATCTCGGGCGCCGTCACGGCGGCGGCCCGCGCGGCGAGCCGCTCCCGGACGCTGCACGTGACGGTGACCCTGCGCCCGCGTGACCCGGCCCGCCTCACCGCCTACGCGCAGGCCGTCTCCACGCCCGGCTCCCCCGACTTCGGCGACTACCTCACCCCGCATCAGTTCGCCGCGCGCTTCGGCGCCCGCGCCGCCCAGATCGCCGCCGTCCGCAGGTCGCTGCGCGCGGTGGGGCTCACGCCCGGGCGGACGAGCGCCGGGGGACTGTCGATCGGACTCACCGCCACCGCCGCGGCGCTGCGCCGGGCTCACGTCACCGCCGGGGGGCTCGCGCGCAGCACCCGCAGCCTCCGGGATGCGGCCGCCGTCCGGACCGCCGTCACGTCGCTGGTCGGCCTCAGGGCCTCGGACGCCGCCCACCCACTCGCGGTCCGCGCGGCCCATCGCCCGGCACGGGCACTGCGCGGGTCAACGTCGCCGACGCCCGCCATCGGACCCCAGGCGTGCCCGACGGCCGCCGCCGACGCCCCCACCCAGGGGGCCTACACCGACACCCAGCTCGCCGGTGCCTACGGCTTTGATCCGCTCTACGCCGCGGGCGACGAGGGCGCGGGCGTGACCGTCGCCGTCTACGAGCTCGAGCCCCACGATCCCGCCGACATCGCGGCGTTCGCGCGCTGCTACGCCGCCCACCCTGACATCTCCGAGATCAAGGTCGACGGAGGTGCGGGCGTCGGTGCCGGCAGCGACGAGGCGGCGTTCGACATCGAGTACCTGATCGGCTTCGCCCCCCGGGCGCATCTGCTCGTCTACGAGGCCCCCAACTCAAGCTCCGGACTCCCGGGCTCGGGTCCCTACGACCTCTACAGCGCGATCATCAACCAGGATCGCGCCCAGGTCGTGTCCGTCTCGTGGGGACAGTGCGAAGCCCAGCTCGGCGCCCGGGCCGCGCGCGCCGAGAGCACGCTGTTTGAGCAGGCCGCGGTCCAGGGTCAGACGATCGTCGCCGCCGCCGGGGACAGCGGCGCCGAGGACTGCGACACCGGCGGCCCGCGCTCCAGCACCGCGCTCGCCGTCGACGACCCGGCCGCCCAGCCGTTCGTCACCGGCGTCGGCGCGACGACGCTTCAGTCCCCGAGCGCGTCCCCCGCCGAGCGCGCCTGGAACAGCGCCGGCGGCGCGCAGACCACGACGCCTCCGGTCGGCGCCGGGGGCGGCGGCATCTCCACGCTGTGGTCGATGCCGGCCTACCAGCGCGACGCGCCGGTGCGGCTGAGCGTCATCGGCTCCGCCGATCAGGCGACGATCTGTGGCCACACCGCGGGCGTCTGTCGCGAGGTTCCCGACGTGTCCGCCGACGGCGACCCCACGACGGGCTATGAGATCTACTGGAACGGCGAGGACACCCAGCCCGAGCCCTCGGGCTGGCAGGCGCTCGGCGGGACGAGCGGGGCGTCGCCGCTGTGGGCCGCGCTCTTCGCGCTCGCCGACGCCTCATCCGCCTGTCACGGCTCGGCGGTCGGCTACGCCGGACCCGCGCTGTATGAGGCGGCCGCCGAGCACTACGCCGCCGACTTCCACGACGTCACGACCGGCGACACCGACTACACGGGGACCCACGGTGGAGACTGGACCGCGGGCAACGGCTATGACCTCGCGACCGGCCTGGGGACGCCCGATGCGGGGCCGCTGGCCGGCGACCTGTGTCGCAGCTCGCCGAGGCTGACCGCGCCCGCCGCGCAGATCTCGGCCGACCGCGCCGCCGTCGGGGTCTCGCTGCACGCCGCCGGGCGCCTGGGGCCGGGGCTCACCTTCACCGCGGCCGGACTGCCCCCCGGCGTCCACCTCGACACGCTGACCGGACGCCTCAGCGGCCGTCCCCGGACCCCCGGGCGCTTCCATGTCCGGGCCGGCATCCGCACCGCCGACGGCGCCCGGGCGGC
>CAZZWJ010000182.1:0-6309 GCA_964657875.1 uncultured Solirubrobacteraceae bacterium | reverse complement strand
CGCCGACGACGACCCCGTCGGGGGCGACGCGATGACCGAGCTCGAAAGCGAGGTCACCGGTGCCGGTGGCGAGATCGAGGACCCGCGCGCCGGGACCGACGGCGGCGATATCGACCGCCCGCCGGCGCCAGTGATGGTGCAGACCGGCGGTCATCACGCCGTTCATCAGGTCATAGACCCGAGCGATCCGGTCGAACATCGCCTCGACCTGCGGCTCGGGCAGTGTCCCCGGGGTCGGCGCCGCGTCCCCGGGCGCGGCGGGAGCCGACGTGCCCGGTTCAGACGGGACGCTGGTGGTCATGAAGAGCTGCAAGGAGTCGGAAACCCGGGTCCGGGCCGACTACTGGAGCATGCCGAGGAACTGCACCAGGTCGTTGAACTTGCCCGGATACTGCTTGGCAAGGCCGGCGAAGGACGGCATCGGCGACGTGGGGTTGCGCAGCGTCGACGCGATCGCGTTCGGGCGCAGGATCGACCCGATCTTGGTGAGGACCGGCCCGGGGCCGTTGTTGCCGTTGTCGCCGATCACGTGACAGGCCAGACAACCCGACTGCCCGACCACGAGCTCGCCGGCCCGGTACGTGCTCGCCTGCGCCGACGTGAGGCTCGACGGCGGCTTCAGGTTGACCTCGTTCGGCGAGCCGGTGTTGGCCCCGCTGTAGGTGAGATAGGCCATCGCGAGGATCGTCGTCAGGCCGGCGGCCAGGGCGACCGGACGATGGGTGATGCGACGCTCCGGGCTGCGGTCGTAGAACGGCAGCAGGAAGAGCAGGATCATGCAGATCGTCGGCACACCGATCGTCGCCATGTCGGTGAACTTGGGGATGTTCTTCATCACCCGGAGGACCTCGAACAGGAAGAAGAAGTACCAGTCGGGGCGGGGAACGTAGGTCGTGGTCGTCGGATCGACCTTGGGACCGAGCTGGTCGCCGAAGAACAGGGCGAGGAACACGATCATCGCCATGATGATGACCATCATCACCGAGTCCTTGGCGACCGCGTAGGGGAAGAACGGCTTGCCCTCGGCCTTCAGGATCGAGTACTCGCGGAGGTACTGCTCTTTCTCTCTCTGGTTCATCTGAGCAGCTCCCCTCTAGACCTGGACTTCGTGCATCTGGGGGGCCTCGTCATCGGCCTTGGTGACCTTGACCCACGGCGGCGCGGAGATCCCGAGCTTGGTGATCAGGTACAGGTGGGCGCCGATCAGCGCGGCGATCAGACCCGGGATGAGCATCATGTGGATCGCGTAGAAGCGAGACAGCGTCGTGGCTCCGAACTCGGGACCACCGCGCAGGAAATCCGACAGGTACGGACCGATGAACGGTCCGGTGCCGTTGATGTTGACGCCGACGATCGTCGCCCAGTAGGACTGCTGGTCGAACGGCAGCAGGTAGCCGGTGAAGCCCATCGCGAGCGTGAGGATCAGCAGGACGACGCCGATGATCCAGGTGAGCTCACGCGGGTACTTGTAGGCGCCGAAGAAGAACACCCGGGCCATGTGCAGGAAGATGAGGATCACCATCACCGAGGCGCCCCACTTGTGCATCGAGCGCACGAGCTGGCCGAGGAACGCGTCGTCGGTGATGTACCGGATCGACTCGTACGCGCCATCGCTGCCGCCGGAGATGCCCGGCCGGTAGTACATGGCGAGGAAGACCCCGGTCACCGCCTGGTTGAGGAAGGCGAACATCGTCGCCGACCCGAGCGTGTAGAACCAGTTGATCCCGCGGGGGACCTTGCGGAACAGCAGCCAGCGGACACCGCCGGACAGCGAGGTTCGCTCGTCGATCCAGTCGACGGCTGAGATCCCGACCTCCTGACCGAGCTCCAGCGGAGTCGGCGCATCGACGGCCACCCCGGGACGGGTCGGCTTGGGACGGAGGATCTTCGGAATGGGTGGGGCGGGGAGGTTGGGCATGAGTCCTCGGGAAAGGGGCTAGCTCTTGGGGAGGATCGAAGTGCTGAAGCGCTTGGGGTACAGATACTGGCCGATGCCGTTCAGCGGCTGGCCGGGGTCGCGGATCGAGAACTGGTGCAGCTCGAAGTTGACCGAGTAGCGCGGCCCCACCTCGACGACACCCTTGTGGACGCGGGTGTAGAAGCGGTCCAGCGGGCGGACCGGCGGACCGCCGACCGGCTCCCCGGTGAAGTCGTAGACGCCTCCGTGACACGGGCAGATGAAGCGCTCGGCAGCGGGCACGTAGCGCACGGGGCAGCCGAGGTGCATGCAGCGCGAGGAGAGGGCGACGTATTCGTTGTACTGGCCGGCCTTCTGGGTGTCGATCGCGGGATCGCGCTTGCGCACGTAGGCGATCGAGTTGCCGGCATCGCCGATCCCCTGAACGATCGTGACCACCTTGGTGCTGTACTGGTCCTTGGTGAAGTCCTCGGGGTAGCCGATCGGCTGCCAGGCGAAGGGCACCCGGCTGAACAGCGGGCCGATCGCGAAGCCGAGCACCGGCAGCGCGAACGCGGCGGCGGCGATGCCACCGGCACCCTGCGTGACGCCGTTCATGAAGCGCCGGCGGGTGACGGTCTCACCCTCGAACGCGCCCGGCATCTGCCGGTCGGCGGTGTACTTGGACTTCGCGCCTTCTGAATGTCTGTCTGCCATCGCGCCTTCTTCAACAGCCGGTAAAGCTTTGCGAATACACGGATAAGTCTACAGTCTGCGCCGCGAGGCGGGGGTCAGTTGACGGACGCATCCGGAACCGAGACCAGGACCGCTCGGCCGCCGCATTGTAAGAGCGCAGCGGTCGCCGCGGCGTCACCTGCACGGGCGAGCGCCTTGGCGGCTTCATGCTCCGGGGTGGCGCCCCAGCCGATCGCGGCGGCGCCGGCGTCCCAGATGGCCCGGGCCAGCCCCAGGTCGCCGTCGAGCTGCGCCTGGGCGAGCAGCGAGATGAGATCGGCGAGCTCACTGACCGAGTCCAGATCACCGAGCTCGGCCAGCCGTGACAGCCCCAGCGCGTAGAGCTGGTCGCCGAGCAGCAGCGCGAGGTCGCGATCCTCGGTGCGCACCACCCGGGGGCGCCCGTAGTGCAGCAGCGTGCCCTCGAGGATCATCTCGAGCAGCAGCTCGTACTGGTCGGGGTCGACCGCCGCCCGCGGGCCGCGGGCCGCGCGCTGGGGCGCGCCGAGTCCCGGCGGAGGCGCCTCGGTGTCGCTGCCGTCCACACCGTCGCCGTCGGCCGGCCCGCCGGCGGGGGGCGAGCGTTCGATCACGTCGGCGAGCGTGCCGCCGTGCTTGAGGAGGGCGGCCCGGAGCACGTCGATCCCCATCAGACGATCTCGGCGAACGCCCCCGCGGCCGCGCTCAGCGTGCGGTCCAGGTGCGAGTCCTCGTGGGCGAGGGAGGGAAACCAGGCCTCGAACTGCGACGGCGGCGGATAGACCCCGCGGGCGAGCAGGCCCCGGCACCACGCGCCGTAGGCGTCGGTGTCACACGCCTGGGCGTCGGTGAAGCTCCGCACCGGCTCGGCGGAGAAGAAGACCGTCATCAGCCCGGGCAGCGACTGCACCTGCACGGCGACCCCCGCGTCGGCGGCAGCCGACCGCATCCCGGAGGCGAGCGTCTCGGTGGTCTGGGCCAGCCGCGCGTAGGCGGAGGCGTCCAGCGCGGCGAGCGTCGCCCGGGCGGCCGCGACCGCGACCGGATTGCCCGACAGCGTCCCCGCCTGATACACGTCCCCGGCGGGTGCGATCTGCTCCATCAGCTCCCGCGAGCCCCCGTAGGCGGCGGCGGGCAGGCCCCCGCCGATGATCTTGCCCATGACCGTGAGGTCGGGGGTCACGCCGTAGAGCTCCTGAGCGCCGCCGCGGGCGACGCGGAAGCCCGTGATCACCTCGTCGAAGACGAGCAGCGCGCCGTTCTGGGTCGCCGCCTCGCGCAGGAGCTCGAGGAAGCCCGGCGCGGCGGGCACGACGCCCATGTTCGCCGGCACCGGCTCGACGAGGATCGCCGCCAGCTCCGTCTCGGTGGCCTGCCACAGCGCGTCCATGTCATTCCAGGGGACGAGCACGGTCGCCGCGGCCGCCGACTCGGGGACGCCCGGACTCGCCGGGATGCCGGCGGTGGCCAGCCCCGAGCCCGCCTCGGCGAGCAACCCGTCGACGTGGCCGTGGTAGGCGCCGGAGAACTTGAGCAGCCGCTCGCGGCCGGTGACCGCGCGGGCGAGACGGATCGCGCTCATCGACGCCTCGGTGCCCGACGAGGTCATCCGCAGCATCTCGACCGACGGCATCCGCGAGACGACCTCCTGCGCGAGGCGCACCTCGCCCTCGGTCGGGGCGCCGTAGGAGGTTCCGGCCGCGGCCGCCTCACTGACCGCGTGCAGCACCGCGGGCGCCGCGTGGCCGAGGATCAGCGGGCCCCACGAGCACACCCAGTCGACGTAGCGGTTGCCGTCGACGTCGACGATCTCGGCTCCGTCACCGGAGGCGATGAAGATCGGGTCGCGCCCGATCGCGCGCATCGCGCGAACCGGCGAGTTGACCCCGCCGGGGAGGACCCGCAGCGCCTCGTCGTAGAGCTGCGCCGAGCGCGTCGTGGGCAGCGTCGGCGTGCTCACACCCCGGCGTGCTCGCGCTCCCACGCGCGATGGTCGCCCGTGAAGTACTCCAGGCGGATCTTCTTGAACTCCGTCGAGGAGTAGAGCGTCGAGCGTTCGGTGATCCCGGTGTCGGCGGCGATCGAGTCGAGGATCGCGTCGCACTCCTCCTTGGAGCGACCGTGGGCCATCGTGAACACCGAGTAGGGCCAGTCGGCGTAGGTGGGACGCTGATAGCAGTGCGAGATGCCGCGGAACGTCGCCATCCGCGCCCCGATCTCGAGCTCCTGGCCCTCCGGCACCTTCCAGACGCCCATGCCGTTGGCGCTGAACCCGGCGCGGCGGTGAAACAGGATCGCCGCGACCCGGCGCAGCAGCCGGCGCTCCTGCATCGCCTCCAGGTGGGCGAGCAGCTGCTCCTGGGGGATCTTCAGCTGCTCGGCGGCGGGCCCGTAGGGCTCTGAGATCACCGGCATGTCGCCCTGCAGCGCCTTGATCACGGCGATGTCGAACTCGTCGTAGGGCTGGGCGTCGATCTCGGCGGGCGCGACCGCCTCGGCGGCCGGGGCGGCGAGCGCCGCGGTGCCCTGCTCCATCTCCAGGTCCATCCGGATCTTGAACAGCTTCAGGGTCGGCAGCTGGCGCACCGACTCCGCGCCGGCCTCCTCGGCGAGCACGTCGAGCGCACCCTGCAACCCGAGCGGGGAGCCCGGCTCGGTGGCGATCGTGAACCAGATGTTGAAGTCGTGGTTGCGCAGGTAGTTGTGGCTCACGCCCGGGTGGGCGTTGATGATGTTCGCGGCCCGCCACGGGTTGTCGGGGTCGACCTTGGCGGCCACGAGCATCGAGGAGTAGCCGAGCGCGCGGGTGTCGAAGATCGGGGTGACCTGGCGGATGATGCGCTCGTCGAGCAGGCGCTGGACCCGGGTCATCGTCTCGGACTCCGAGATCTCGGCCTTGGCCGCCACATGCTCATAGGGCCGCGGCGCGATCGGGAACGAGCCCTGCATCAGGTTGAGCAGCCGCCGGTCGACGTCGTCGAGAGCGACCGCGGCACCCTGGGTGCGACTGCGCAGCTTCGGGCCGTGGTTGCCGGCGGGAGCGTCGGTCGTGCCGTCGCTCTGAGGGGTGGTGTCTACTGAAGCCATCGGGCGGCCTCCTTGGCGTGATACGTGATGATGATGTCCGCTCCGGCGCGGCGGATGCTCGTCAGGGTCTCCAGGACCGCGGTCCGGGCGTCGAGATAGCCGGCGGCGATCGCGGCCTGAAGCATCGCGTACTCCCCGGAGACGTGGTAGGCGGCGAGGGGCAGCATCGTGTCGTCCTTGATGCGACGCACGAGGTCGAGGTAGGGCAGCGCGGGCTTGACGATCAGGATGTCGGCCCCCTCCTCGACGTCGAGTCGCGCCTCGCGCAGCGCCTCGTCACCGTTGGCGGGGTCCATCTGATAGCCGCGACGATCCCCGAAGGCGGGCGTCGAGTCGGCCGCGTCGCGGAACGGTCCGTAGAAGGCGGATGCGAACTTCGCGCTGTAGGCCATGATCGGGGTCTCGACGAAGCCGTCCTCGTCCAGTGCGCGGCGCAGTGCGCCGACGCGGCCGTCCATCATGTCGCTGGGGGCGATCACGTCGGCCCCCGCGCGGGCCTGGGAGACGGCGCTGCGGGCGAGCAGCTCGAGCGTCGCGTCGTTGTCGACGGTGAGCGGGTGGTTCCCGTCGCCCTGGGTGAGCACGCCGCAGTGGCCATGGCTCGTGTACTC
>CAZZWJ010000181.1:0-6316 GCA_964657875.1 uncultured Solirubrobacteraceae bacterium | reverse complement strand
GGCACCGGGGTCCATTGAAAGTGATGAACGTCGGCCGGCATCCGGGCGACGGCGCGCATGTCAGCGACGTGGCTGGCGAGCTTCATCGCCCGCCGCCGCGACGAGCCCGCGTCGCCGCGGGCCCGGCGATAGAAGCGCTCACTCACCGCGTAGCCGGCGGGCGCGGGCCGCTCGCCGTGGGCGAAGCGGCTGGTGACGAGCTCGACCTCGGCGCCGGCCCGGGCCAGCGCCGCGCACAGCGCCGCGTCGTAGGCGACCGAGTAGGCCGAGGGGTCGACGATCAGCGCGCGCACCGGGTTCAGCCGCCCTCGCGCGCCGCCAGGGCGCGGCCCCGGCGGATGCGCCCCAGCAGCGCGCGGGCCTGACGCAGCTCCGCGGGGTGCACGAAGCCGACGACCACCAGCACCGGTCCGATGATGAGCACCGCCACCAGCCGCAGCCCGAAGCCGGCGGCGCCGTGGGTGGGCAGCAACAGGTCCCCCGCGACCGCGATCCCGGCCATCACGACCGTGAGGCGGCCGAGTCGCGACCACTCGAAGTCGACCCGGAACTCATTGCGGGTGAGCATGAAGATGACCGCGAGCATCACCACGTAGGCGCCGGCGAGGGCGATGCCGGCGCCCGCGATGCCCAGCCGGGGGACGAGCACGAGCAGCAGGCCGACGTTGACGGCAAGCCCGGCGAGCGCCGCCGGGAAGTTGCGTCGCGTCGCCTTCGCGCGGCCGGCGATGGTGAGGAAGATGACCCACAGTCCGTAGAGCGCCCAGCCCAGGGCGACCCACGGCAGCGCCCGGTAGCCGCCGTAGTAGGCCGGGTGGGTGAGCAGCCGCAGCACCCAGCGCCCCTCGAGCGCGAGCGCGGCGACCACCCAGCCGGTGACGAGCAGGTAGTACGTCGTCACCAGTCCGTAGAGCCGCGCGGCCTCGGCGTCGTCGGTGACCGAGTAGGCGAGCGGGGGCCACGCGTACTGAAACGCGGTGACGATGAACGCGACGGCGCCCGCGAGCTTGATCGCGATCGCGTAGCGCCCGGCCTCGGCGGGGCTGCGGTCGTGGTAGAGGAACGCGCGGTCGACGATCGACAGCAGGTAGGCCGACGCCTCGGCGGGCACGGTCGGCAGGCCGAAGCCCATCAGCTCGCGCATCGATTCCGACGACGGGCTCCCGCGACGGGCGAGCCGGTGGCGCATCGTCCACCACAGCCCGATCAGGACCCCCGTGCTCACCCCGTAGTTGCCGAGCAGGTAGCCGCGGGCACCGAGGTGCAGGACGACGACGAGCACCACGACCACGCCGACCGTGAGCAGCACGTTGAGCACCGACGCGGTCGCGTAGGCGCGCAGGCGCTCGTCGACGCGCAGCACCGCGTAGGCGTACTCGAGGTTGGTGAAGGACCACAGGCCGAGCACCGCGATGCGGAAGATTCCGGCGTCATGGGGCCCGAGGGCGATCCGGCTCAGCGGGGCGGCGAAGCCGAGCAGGAGCGCCGACACGATCGTGGTCGCGAGCAGCATGAACCCGGCGGTCCGGCGCACGAGCGCGTCCCGGCGCCCCGGATCCTCGTCTGAGTGGTAGAAGCGCAGGAACGCCTCGATCATCCCGAAGCGGACGATGATCGAGATCAGGATCACGCCGTTGGCGAGCAGCTCGATCGTCCCGTATCCCGACGTCGAGATGTACCGGGTGTAGACCGGCAGCATCGCGACGCCGATCAGCTTGGCCACCACGTTTGAGACCTGATAGGCCCCGAGCGAGGACGCCAGGCGCTTGAGGTAGTTCGTCATCGCCCGGCGACGGGGCCGGTCACAGGGCGCGGCGCATCTGGATCTCGTCACGCTCGTCGTCGGGCGCGACCCGGATCGCCTGGGGGTTGCGCCCGTAGATCTCATAGCCGAGGTGGCCGTAGAAGCCCTCGATCCCGAGCCCGCCGCGCACCGACAGGCACAGGAACTCGAGCTCCAGGTCGCGGGCGACCGCGTGCAGGCCCTCCATCAGCGCGCGCCCGGCGCCGGTGCCCTGCAGGTCGGGGTCGACCATCAGGCGCAGCACCGTGCGCCAATGCCGGCGCAGCGGTGAGGAGGACGCCGACAGGATCCCCATGCCGACCGCAGTGCCCTCGGGGCGGCGCAGCACGCCGAGCGCGTCGCGGCCCTCGGTCACCCGGCGCAGGCCGTCGTCGAGCGTGTGGGCGATCAGCGCCCGGTCGGCGGGCGCGACGAACCCGACCGCGCCGCCGGCGTCGGTGACCCGCACCCACATGTCGAGCAGCTGCGCGCGCAGCGTCGGATCGGCGGCGTCGCCCGCGGCGACGGGGGTGAAGCGGAGAGTCACGGCGTGGATGTTGGCAGCGTCGCCCGGGGCATGTCCGGGTGACCCCCTCCCGCAGGCCCGCCCTGGCCCACAGGCAAAGCCCCTACCGCAGCAGCAGCGTCCAGACCCGCCCCACGAGCCCCTGGGCGGTGACGTTGTGGGCGAGGGCCGACCCGAACCCCGGCAGCCCCACGTCGACGACCGATCCGCGGCCCAGCGAGTAGCCGATCACCGCCGGGGTGCCCGGCGACACGCCGGCCGACGTGAGCAGGTGAGCGGGCGCCTGGACGGGACCGAACGCCTGGTAGGTGCGAAACCCGTTCAGCGCCTCCGAGCGGGAGGCGAACAGGTGCTGGCCGTTGCGGTCGACGAGCAGCAGCGAGCCGCCGGTGGGGGCCACGGCCCCGGGGCGGGCCTGCAGGGAATCGACCGGGTGGGCACCGGAGGGATCGAGCGCCTGGGTGCCGGAGACGGTGACGCTGCGCTGCAGCGACCCGATGCCGAGCGAGAACACGTGGCCGCCCTGCGTGACCCAGGTCGACAGGGCGGTGGCGGTCGATGCCGGCAGCCACCTCTCGGCGCCGGCGAACACGACCCCGGAGTAGCCGTGCAGCAGCGCGCTGCCCGACGAGATCAGCGACAGGTCACTGGTCAACGTGAACTTCAGCCCCGCCGCCCGCAGGTAGCCGATCAGCCCCGCCTCGGCGGCGAAGTCCCGCGGCAGGCCGTCGGTGAACGGTCGCGCGAGCTGGATCGGAGTGGCGGCGGTGAGCGTGTTCGGGGTGCCGTCGCCATCGTCGTCGACGGGGTTCTCGCCCTGCCAGGTGAGCGCCGGGATGACGACGAGCACCCGGCCCGCGGTCGGTCCCGAACCCCCCGACGCCGCTCCCGACCCCGCGGACGGTGACGACACACCGCTGAGGATCGGGACCGCGGTGCGGTGTGACCCCCACGCCAGGGACAGCTCATAGAGGTCGTCGGATCCCGCGGGAACCGGAACCCTCAGGCCGACCGCGGAGGCGTGCCCGGAGCTGAGCGCCGCGCGGGACCCGGCCCGGCGCAGCGTCCACGTGTAGGCGTGGCGGCGGGAGTCGACCTCGACGGTGGCCGTCGATCCCGGGGTGACGGCGGTGAGCGGGGGTTGGGCGGCGAGGTAGCGCACGGTGACGCCGGCGTGCGGGGTCGAGCCGGGCGGCGGCGGGATCCTCGTGGGGAAGGTCGAGCGCGTGCAGGCCCGATCCAGCGCCGTCAGCGACATCAGATAGGTCCCCTGGGGGGCGGGACGCCCGTCGGTCATCCGCCCGCCCCAGAACGCGGTGTGCAGCGAGCTCGCGTGGAACGTGTCGACGAGGCGCGGGGCGCCCGGCAGGTCGGTGCGGTAGACGCGGACCGTCGGCAGGTGGCTGCCGATCCGGGTGAAGTGAATCGCGACCGGACGGCCGCTCACCTGGGGGATGACCGCGGGCTCGACGCCGTCGGCCCGTACCCCGGTGACGCGGATCGGGGCCGGTGCGTCCTCGACGGTCACCGGCTCCGCCGCCCCGGTGTTGGAGTTGGCGATGCGCACGGTGCGGTGCTGGTGGATGAGCGTCACCTGCACCTCGTACTGGCCGGCGGGGGCGACTGCGCCGTCGGCCCGGCGCCCGTTCCAGACGAACTGGGTGCGGTGGTTGACGCCCATGTGGCGGTGGCGGGCGATCGTGTCGATCACGGTGCCGCCGGGCGTCACCATCGCCACGTTCACATCGTCGGCCTGGTTGAGCAGCAGGAACGAGATCGTCATCCGGCGGTAGTCGGTCGCCGTGGGCCCGTGGTGACCGGACAACACACAGACGCCGCCGGACACCGGGTTGATCCGCGCCGGATGGGGCTTGGGCAGGCCCGAGATGAGCGGCGTCGAGACCTTCAGCGACTGGATCAGGAAGAACGCCCCGACGGTGGCGATCGCCAGTGCGACGAACGCCGCGACCGGCACTCGCCTCACAGCGACTGCACCGCCACGTTGGGGACCCTGAAGTCATGGAAGGCGTCGAGGCCCCGGGGATCCTCGGTGGCGAGCATCACCCGGATCGAGCCGCCGTGACAGACGGCGAGCGCCGGCAGCGGCCCGCGGGCGTGGATGTCGTGCAGCGACGCGCTCACCCGCTGCTGCTGCTCGAGCAGGGACTCGCCGTCGGGGAAGCGGAACTGCGCCCCACCGCGCATCCAGGCCGCGTACGCGTCCGGCTCGGCCGCCTCGATCTCGGAGAACAGGTGACCCTCCCAGCGGCCGCGCATCCCCTCGCGCAGTCGCCAGTCCAGCAGCGGGCGCAGGCCGATCGCGGCGCCGACGATCTCCGCGGTCTCTCGGGCTCGGCTCAGGTCCGAGGCCCACAGTGACACGATCGGGGTCTCCATGGCCGCGATCTCACCGGCGAGCTCGTAGGCCTGGCGGCGACCGGTCTCGGTCAGCGGCGTGTTGCGCCAACCCTGAAAGCGCAGTGGCTCGACGTTGTCGATCGTCTGCCCGTGACGTGCGAGCAGCACGCCCGACAGCTCGCTCACGCGAGCTCCGGCGCGGCGACCACGGTATCGGCGCGCAGGCCGAGGCGGATCGTCTCCAGCGACAGGACCTCCTGCGGTGAGATGTTGCCGAGGTTCGCGTCGGGCCCGAGCCGGCGCACGAACCACACCTGCTGGTCCTTGCGCGGCGCCTCGAAGATGATCTTGTCTCCGTCGACGGCATGGAGGATCTCGTCGACCAGGCCCTGGCGGACCTCACCGTCGTGGCGGAAGATGCCGACCGCGCCGCTCTCCCGGGCCTCGGCGATCACCTTCCAGGATCCGGCCTCCAGCTCCGCCTGGATCTGCTCCACCCATCGAAACGGGGCCATGATCCGCGTGTCGTCCTTGGAGCCGACCTCCGACAGGACGGTGAACTCCTGGGCGAGCGTCCGGATCAGCTCGAGCTTGCGCTCATGCTCGATGTTGATCGTCCCGTCGGAGAGCTCGATGTGCTCGATGCCGAGCTCGTGCAACCAGGCGACGAGGGCGTCGAGGCGGTTCTGCACGATGCACAGCTCGGTGAGCGTGCCCCCGAACATCACCGGCAGCCCGTGCTCGCGATAGCGAGCGAGCTTGGCCTCCAGGTTGAGCGTGGCCACCGCGGTGCCCCAGCCGAGCTTGACGAAGTCGACGTAGCCGCCCGCGACCTCGGCGAGGCCGTCGATCTCGGTGACCGACAGGCCGTGGTCGAGGATGTGGGTGATGCCGCGCTCCCGGGGTTTCTCGGCGCGCGGGGGGAGGGTGAGGAGATCCTTCATCGTCGTCCTTTGTGCGTGGGAAGGGAGCCGCGACGCTAGGCGGAGGCGTCGGAGTTCAGGTCGGAGCCGACGGTGACGACGATCTGGTCGGCACACGCCGCGGGGCCCGACGGGCACACGATCTGGCGGGCGCTGGTGCTCACCTTGGCCACCGAGCTCGCGGGGATGCCGAGCGCCTTGGCGACGGCGATCGCCTGGACGCGGTCGCCCGGTAGGTACCCGACGATGGTCGACGTCTGCGTCGAGTCGGTGAAGTTGGCGGTCTCGCCCTGCTGGAAGCCGACCTTGTTGAGCTTGCTGCTCACGTCGGCGGCGAGGTTGTTGGTCGCGGTGCCGTTGAGCACGGCGACGCGCACCTGCGTGGGATTGACGTTGACGACCTTGGAGGTCTTCCGCGAGCGCCCTTTCCGTTTCTTGGCGCTGCTGGTCGTCCCGGAGGCGACGTTCGCCCTCCGGGTGGTCTTCGAGCTCGAGGAGTGGTGGGTGATCACGAGCACGGCCGCGACGATGATCACGACGACCAGGATCGCCGCGATCGCAAACGAGCCCCGGCCGGCTCGTGAACCGGATTCGGCGGTGCGACCGAAATCCTGGCGCGGGGCCCGGCCGGGAGGGGCGAGCGGCGCCGGCCCGGACGCGGGCGCCGGAGACCCCGCCGCGGCGGTCGAGGGCGGCGGCGCGGCGACCGCGGAAGCGGGCGGGGCG
>CAZZWJ010000180.1:0-6358 GCA_964657875.1 uncultured Solirubrobacteraceae bacterium | reverse complement strand
GGCCCCCCGTCGAGCACCACGCGGGGCTCAGCCCGTGATGTGCTCGAGCGTCATCGCCTTCTGCACGTAGGAGTTCGTCCAGGTGGCGCCGAGGTTGACCGGCTTCTTGACGTTGCCGGAGAGCCTGTCGACCTTGAGCGCGGTCTGCGGGGCGCCCGACGGCATCAGGCCGTTGGGCAGGAACTGCCCCTTGTCCGCGGCGAGGGTCGAGATGTAGTTGGACTTGGTGGTGAGGCCGTTGGACACGTAGGCCGGCGGCAGTGCGTTGGCGATGTCCGCGGCGCTGTGGGTGTGGATCCAGTGCATCGTCGCCACCAGGGCGTCGACGACGTCCTGACTTGCGGCGGGGTGAGCCTTCACCCAGTCGGTGCGGGCGAGCACACCCGAGGCGGGGTACACGCCGCCCATCCACTTCTTCGCACCGGCGGTGCTGGCGAGGTCGACCATGCTGTAGCCGATGCCCTTGGTCTCGATCGCGTTGACGGTCGGCTGGGTCGTCATCCCGCACGTGATCCGGCCGTGCTGCAACGCGGCGACGAACGGTGCGGAGTCGCCGACGCCCGCGCGGCTGAACTGCTTGGTCGTGAGGTGATAGCGCGCGGCGAGATACTGCGTGAGCTGGTCGGTGCCGGAGCCGAGATCGGTGACCCCGACGACCTTGCCCGACCACTGCGCCGGCGTCTTGATCCCGGATCCGGTCTTGCACATCTCCCGCTCGCCGGGGGCGCCGCTCAGCTGCGCGAGGTTGATGACGGACTTGCCCTGCTGCTGGAAGTCGATCGTGTGCTCATACCAGGCGCCCGCCATGTCGACCTGGCCGGAGACCATCGCGGTCTCCGCGCCGACACCGCCGGTGACCTCGTTGGAGAGCTGCATGTTCACCCCGTACTTCTGATACATCCCCAACCGCTGGGCGAGCTCGTAGGGCAGGTAGATCTGCTTGTCGATGCCGCCCACCATCATGGTCACCGTCGGCAGCTTCGGATTGGCCTTCGCCGCCGGCGTGCCGCCGCCTGAGCTTCCGCATGCCGCGGTGCCCACGGCGACCGCCGCGATGCTCAACGCCGTCGTGACAACTCGTACGCGCATGGATACTCCTCCTCCGTCGATTGGAATGGGTACTGCGACCTGCAGGTTTCGGCCGACGGCAGGCTGCCGTCGGCCGGAGGCCGGGCGCCTCGAGCGCCCGGGCCGGACGCCTACATGGCGCCGATCTGGGTCTGCGCCGGCGGGCGCCAGGCGAGCAGTCGTCGCTCCAGCAGCTCGATCAGCCCCTCCGCGGTGAGGGCGATGACGGCGATGATCGCCATCGCCGCGAAGACCCCGTCGGGGTTGAAGTTGTTCTGCGCGGTGACGATGAGCAGGCCCAGGCCCTTCGTCGCGCCCAGGAACTCCCCGACGATGGCGCCGATGATCGCGAAGCCGAACGCGACGTGGAGGCTGGCGATGATCCAGGTGAGCGCCGAGGGCACGACCACGTGACGGGGGATCGCCCACCGTGACGCTCCGAGCACCCGCGCGTTGTTGATGAGGTTGCGGTCGACCTCGCGCACGCCCTGGAAGGCGTTGAAGAAGACGACGAAGAACACGAGCACGGCCGCGAGCAGGATCTTCGAGCCCGAGCCGAGGCCGAGCAGGACGAGGAAGATCGAGCCGAGCACGATCCGCGGGATCGCGTTCATGATCTTGATGTAGGGGCCGAGCACGTCGGCGAGGAATGGGATCTGTCCGAGCAGGATGCCGGCCACGATCCCGCTGACGACGCCGCCCAGGAACCCGAGCAGGGCCTCTTCCATCGTCACCCACACCTGCTCCCAGATCGAGCCGAACTCGGTGCCGTTCCGAAACCAGTCACTCAGCTGGGTGACGATCCCCGAGGGCTGGCCGAAGTAGAACTTGTCGATGAGCTTGAGGTCGGTGAACAGCTGCCAGCCGCCGATGATGACGACGGCGGCGGCCAACCGGCCCAGCCACACGTAGGTGCGCCGGCGACGGTGGGCGCGGCGGGCGGCGGCGGCGATCGACGTCTCGTCGGAGCCGCCGGGCGCGAGCGCGTCCCCGGGAGTCGTGGTGAGGCTCATGAGTCACCCTCTGCCGGGCCGGCCGTCGTGCGCGTGTAGGCGCGCTGGACCTCGTCGCGCAACGCCTCCCAGATCTGCTGCTGGAGCTCCACGAATCGGGGCTCGAAGCGGATCTCCTGGATCGAGCCCCGAGGGCGCGGGAGGTCGACGTCGTAGATCCCCTTCACGGTCCCCGGTCCGGCGGTCATCACGACGACCCGGTCGGCGAGCGCGATCGCCTCCTCGAGGTCGTGGGTGACGAACATCACCGACGGTCGCGTCTGCTCCCAGAGCCCGAGCAGCTCGCCGGACATGATCGCCTTGGTCTGGACGTCGAGCGCGCCGAACGGCTCGTCCATGAGCAGCACCGAGGGTTCGTTGATGAGCGCGGCGGCGAGGCTCACGCGCTTGCGCATCCCTCCCGAGAGCTGATGGGGAAGATGGTCCTCAAAGCCCGACAGCCCGACCCGCCGCAGCCAGTCGCGCGCTCGCTCCTGCGCCGCCGCCTTGCGCACGCCGCGGAACCCGGGTCCCATCGCGACGTTGGCGAGGACGTTCTTCCACGGCAGCAGCGCGTCGGTCTGGAACATGAAGCCGGTCTCCGGCGCGATCCCGTCGACGAGGTGGCGGTCGACCCGGACGGTGCCCGCGCTCGGACGGTCCAGGCCGGCGACCATCGTCAGTGTCGTCGACTTGCCGCAGCCGGTGGGTCCGACGATCGCGCAGAACTGCCCGGGCTCGATCGTGAGGTTCACGTCCCGCAACGCGGTGAACACCTCGCCCTTGGGATTGGCGAAGCGCTTGGTGACTGCGGTCAGCTCGATCCCCAGCGCCGCACGATCGCTCGGGGCGGCGGATGACGGATCAGGGGCGCTACCCGGAAGGGTGGTGGCCCGCATTGTGCTCTCCTCTCTCTGTCCTGCCGAAGTCGCTCTGAGGCGATGCGAGCAAGCTAGAGCCGGGGCGGACGCCACGGAAGGCTTTGCCCGGTTTGCTGCACTAAGCCGCGTTTCCGGGGGTTTTGCGCGTTTTGCGCCCCGCCGTTCCCCGTATGCTCATGACGGCGGAGGAGAGGAGAAGGGATGCGTCGCCGTCACCAGCTGTCCAATCGGATACTCGCGGGCGTGGTTGCGATCCTCGCGGTCACCACGCTCGTCGGCTTCGGCCTCTCCACGCTCGAGCACCGCTCCGAGCTGCAGTCCGAATACCAGCGTCGCGCCCTCGGGATCGCCGAGACGTTCGCCGCGATGCCGTCGGTCCGCCAGGCGCTCGCCCGCCGGCATCCGTCGGACAGTCGCGTCATCCAGACGCTCGCGACGCGGGTTCGTCGCGCGACCGGCGCCACCTACATCGTCGTCATCGACCGTCGCGGGATCCGCTACTCACACCCCGATCCGGCGCTCATCGGCAAGCGCATCGCCGAGCCGGTCTACGCCCTGGACGGGCACGACCACCTGGGCGTCGACCATGGCCGACTCGGTCCGTCGGCGTCGGCGCTCGTCCCGTTGCGCGCACCTGGGGGAAGGATCGTCGGCGAGGTCTCGACCGGGATCCAGGAGCGTCAGGTCTCCGCCCAGCTGCTCGACGAGGTCCCGGGGGTGCTGTTGTACTTCGTGCTGGCCCTCGCGCTCGGCCTCGTGTCCTCGCTCATCCTGGCGCGGCGATTGAAGCGCAGCACGTTCGGCCTCGAGCTCGAGGAGATCGCCAACCTCGTCCAGGAGCGGGAGGCGATGCTGCACGGCATTCGCGACGGCGTGATCACGCTCGACCGCGGGGATCGGGTGACCCTCGTCAACGACGAAGCGCAGCGGCTGCTCGCGGTCGGCGACACCACCGGTCAGCGGATCGACGAGCTCGTCGCCCCCGGCCGGCTGCGGGATCTGCTCACCGCCGTCGACGGCAGCTCCGATCAGGTCGTGATGACCGACGACCACGTGCTCGTGGTCAACCGGATGTCGGTCTCGCGCGACGGTCGCGGCCTCGGTGCCGTCATCACCCTCCGCGACCGCACCGAGCTCGAGGGCCTGCTGCGCGAGCTGGCGAGCGTCGACCCGCTCATCGACGCGCTGCGCGCCCAGCAGCACGAGTTCTCCAATCGCATGCACACGATCGCGGGGCTGATCGAGCTCGGCGATCACGACAACGCCGTCCGTTACGCGATCGACGTCTCCAACGCGAGCGGCGGTCTGGCGGAGGCGATCCGCGAGCAGATCGAGCGCCCGGAGCTCGCGGCCATGCTGCTGGCCAAGATGACGATCGCGGCCGAACGCGGGGTCGAGTTGACGCTCGCGGAGGACTCTCGGCTGCTCACGGGGACCGGGACCGACACCGGGGCGCTGCTGACGATCGTCGGCAACCTGATCGACAACGCGATCGACGCGGCCACCCAGGCACCGCCCCCGGCACGCGTCACCCTGCGCATCACCGACTGCGACGACACGATCGCGATCGAGGTCGGCGACTCGGGGGCCGGCGTCCCGCCGGGACTGCGCCGCACCGTGTTCGAAGACGGCTTCACCACCAAGCCCGACCACGGCCGCCGCCACCGGGGTCTCGGTCTCGCGCTCGTGCACCGCCTCGTGCGCCGCCACGGAGGCCGGGTATGGATCGATCCCCGCCGGCCGGCGGTCTTCTGCGTCGAGATGCCGGCCGGCGAGCCGGACGCCGCGCTCGCCACCCCCGCGGTCGGCCTGACCCGGCGGGGGCGCGAGGAGGCCGACCGGTGATCGACACCCTGATCGTCGAGGATGACTACCGGGTCTCGAACATCCACGCCGCCTACGTGCGACGTGTCCCCGGATTCACGGTCGTCGCTCACGCCGCGACGCTGGCGAGCGCCGCCGTCCAGATCGAGCGTCACGCGCCGGAGCTCGTGCTGCTCGACCTCTACCTGCCCGACGGGCACGGGCTCGAGCTCGTCGCGCGCATCGGCGAACGCGCGGACCGTCCCGACTTCCTCGTCATCACGGCGGCCCGCGACATCGCCAACGTCCGGGAGGCGATGCAGCTCGGCACCGTGCACTTCCTCGTCAAGCCGTTCACCTTCGGCCAGCTCGAGGAGCGACTGAACGCCTATCAGGCGCTGCGCCGCCGTCTCGCGCGGGCCCAGGAGGCCGAGCAGGGTGAGGTCGACGCGCTCTATGAGCTGATGCGCGGTCCCGCGCGTCCCTCCAAGGGCCAGGCGAGCGCGACGCTGACCCTCATCCGGGACCTCCTGCACGAGACCTCGGAGGACGTCTCGGCGGCGTCGATCGCCGATCAGATCGGGATCAGCCGCTCGACGGCTCAGCGCTATCTCGCCGCACTCGCCCGCCGCGGCGACGTCGAGCTGCACCCCCACTACGGTTCCACCGGCCGTCCGGAACACCGTTACCGGCTCACCGAGTGACCCCCGGCGGGCGCGTCCCCGGCGGGGTCGGTCCCGCGGGCGGCTCGTCGACCCGCGTGCGTCCGGCGCCGTCTGATCCGACCGCGGCGGACCTGGGCGTGACGCGCGCATCATGCGCGCGTCACGCCCGAAGGCTTCCGGCGGTCGGGAGAGAGAGGCGACCGCCGGCACAGCATAACTTGCCAGCCGCTGACATGCCAGTTGTTGCTCTAATGTGTCCGGATCGCCTCTTCGACGCGATCGAGTCCCGGCGCCCGGACGAGCGCACGCACGGCATCGGCGGCCACCACCGCCTACCGCCATGCCAAGGAGCGGCTGCTCGACGGCCGCTTCCAGGCCGGCGTGCTGCTCTCCGAGAACGACTTCGCGCGGGAGCTCGGGATCAGCCGCACGCCGGTGCGCGAGGCGTTCCTGCTGCTCGAGGCCGAGGGGCTGCTCGAGCTCTACCCCCGCCGCGGCGCGCTCGTCACCCCGATCTCGCCCACCGAGGCCGACGACGTGCTCGAGGCCCGGCTGCTCATCGAGGCTCACTGCGCGGGCGCGATGACCCGCCCCGACCCGGCGCTCGACGCGGTGCTCGCCGACGCGATCGCCCGTCAGGAGCGCTCGGTGGCCGGCGACGTGGTCGAGAGCCACGTCTTCACCGTCGCCGACCGTGACTTTCACGAGACGATCGTCGGCTTCCACGGCAACCCGATCCTCACCCACGACTTCGAGGCGCTGCGCGACCGCCAGCAGCGGATCTCGGCGACCGCGGTCGCCAGCAGCCGCGAGCGGATCGAGCGCTTCATCACCGAGCACCGGGCGATCGCCGCGGCCGTCGCCGCCGGGGACGGCCCCCGGGCCCGGGAGCTCGTCACCGAGCATCTGCACGCCGCCCACGAGCTCGCGCGGCGTCCGCGCGCGTAGA
>CAZZWJ010000179.1:0-6370 GCA_964657875.1 uncultured Solirubrobacteraceae bacterium | reverse complement strand
CGTCGCCGCTGAGCACGCCGATGATGTCGATCAACCTCAGCGACCGATGATCCTCCCCCCTTCCTCGCGGGCCCGCGCCCGCCCCTCACCACCTCAGGAGAGCCACTGATGTCCAGTTACGATCCCACGAGCACCGAGGGCCTGGCCGAGCACGCCAGCGAGCGGCTGGCGATGAACGCCCGCGGACTGTTCACCTCAGACCTGTCGGTCAACGAGTACCTGTGTGTGGAGAAGGCCGGATTTGAGCCCGTCGGGCTCGTCGTCGGCTCGAGCATCTACCACATCGGCTACCAGCAGTCCAACTGGAAGGCCAGCCAGGAGATGGAGGTGCTCAGCCAGGCGATGTACTCGGCGCGCGAGCTCGCCATGACCCGCATGGAGGAGGAGGCCGAGCAGCTCGGAGCCGACGGCATCGTCGGCGTCCGCCTGGAGATCGGTCGTTATGAGTGGGGCGCGGACATGGCGGAGTTCATCGCGATCGGGACCGCGATCAAGCACCGCGGCGGCAAGGTGCATCGCGCCCCCAACGGTCGCCCGTTCACCAGTGACCTGTCCGGGCAGGCGTTCTGGACGCTCATGCAGACCGGCCGGCGTCCGGTCGGCATGGTCATGGGCAACTGCGTCTACCACGTCGCCCACCGCGGAATGATGCAGTCGATGCGCCAGACCGGGCGCAACGTCGAGCTCGAGCAGTACACCCAGGCGCTCTACGACGCCCGGGAGCTCGCGATGGAGCGGATGCAGAAGGAGGCCGAGGCGATCGGCGACGGCGTGCTCGGCATCGTCGAGGTGAAGCTCAAGGAGAACAGTCACGGCTGGGGCAGTCACGTGATCGAGTTCTTCGCGATCGGCACCGCGGTCGTCACCAACGAGCACGCCGAGCCCGGCGCCCAGCTGCCCGACATCACCACCGTCCTTGACATCAACGACTGAAGGCCACCTGCGTCTCGACACGCTCGCGGTCAGCGCCGGGCGCCCGCCGGTCACCCCCGACGGGCCGCTCAACGTGCCGATCGTCCCCGCGTCGGCGCTGCACGCCGGCGGCGACTCGGGCTACACCCGCTCCGGTCACGGCCCGTGGGAGGCGCTTGAGCAGACGATCGGGGCGCTGGAGGGCGGACGGGCGGTCGCCTACGCCTCGGGGATGGCCGCCGCGGCCGCGGTGATGCGGACGTTTCCCGCGCACCCGGTGATCGTCGCCCCGACGGTCGCCTACATGGGCGTCCGGGAGGGCCTGCGCCGCCTGCAGGACTCAGGGAGCGCCGAGCTGCGATGGGTCGACATCACCGACACCGACGCCGTGATCGCCGCCACCGTCGGGGCCGACGTGCTGTGGCTTGAGTCCCCGACCAACCCGCTGCTCGGGATCGCGGACATTCCGGCGCTCTGCCGCCATGCCCGGACGCACGGCATCCTCTGCGTCGTCGACAACACCGTCGCCACCCCGATGCTGCAGCGCCCGCTCGCGCTCGGCGCCGACATCGTCATGCACAGTGCCACCAAGGCGCTGGGCGGCCACTCCGACCTGCTGCTCGGCGCGCTGGTCACCGGCGACGACGGTCTGCTCGCCTCGCTGCGGGACGCTCGCAGCCACGACGGCGCCACCCCCGGCGCCCTGGAGGTGTTCCTGTGCCTGCGCGGGATCCGGACGCTGCCGCTGCGCCTGGAGCGCTCGCAGGCCAACGCCGCCACGCTCGCCGCGCGCCTGTCCGAGGACCCGGAGGTCCTTGCGGTCGGCTACCCGGGACTCACGACCCATCCCAACCACGACCGGGCGGCCACGATGGACGGCCCCGGGTTCATGCTCACACTGCGCCTGCACGGGGGCGCCGAGCGCGCCGAGGCGTTCATCGCGGGGCTGCGGCTCGCCGTGCACACCACGAGCCTCGGCGGCGTCGAGACGACCCTGGAGCGCCGCGCGAAGTACGCCTCCGAGGCCGACATCCCCGACGATCTGCTGCGGGTGAGCGTCGGCTGTGAGAACGTCGAGGATCTGTGGGGCGACTTCCGTCAGGCCATCTCGGCCACGTCCGTCTCCCGCGGCGACGGCAGCGCCCGCCCCGACCGCGCGACGTCGACGGCATCCGCGGGGCGGTAGGTCACCCGGCCATAGACTCCGCGGCATGTCAATGCCAAGTGATTTCAACGCGAAGGTCATCGCGGAGTTCCACGCCAATGACGGGGTGGTCGGCGGTCCCTTCGAGGGGGCGGCGCTGCTGCTGCTGCATCACACCGGGGCCAAGAGCGCGAAGCCCTACGTGACCCCGCTCGTCTACCGCCGCGACGGCGAGCGCTATGTCATCTTCGCCTCCAAGGCGGGCGCCCCGACCAACCCCGACTGGTATCACAACCTCATCGCCCACCCGACCGTCGAGATCGAGGTCGGCACCGAGAGGCTCACGGCGCTCGCCACCGAGGCCGCCGGTGAGCAGCGCGACGCGCTCTACGCGGCCCAGGCCCGGGACTCGCCGCAGTTCGCCGAGTATCAGAAGGCCGCCGGAGATCGCACGATCCCGGTCGTCATCCTCACTCCGGCCGGCTGAGTCCAGCTCACACCTCGCCCAGCGGTCCGAGCGCCGCCGGCGCCCGGACCGCCCTGCCGACGGGATCGCTACCCGGTGTAGGTGAACGTCGCCGACGGGTTGACCGCGCTCTTGCCCGAGCCGGTCGCCTGTGATTCGAGCGTCGTCACCCGCACGTTCACCTTGGCGCCGACGGTGCCTGCGGGCACCGTCGCGGTGATCTGCGACGTGCTGCCGGAGTCCAGGAGCCCCGGGACGTTGGCGAACGTCGTCGCCTTGACCTTGCCGAAGTAGACCCCGGTGACGTAGCCGAGGTTCTGGCCGTCGATCGTCACCTTGGTCCCGGCGGCGCCCTTGGCGGGGTGCACCGAGGAGACCACCGGATTGCCGGGGGCGTAGTAGGTGTAGATGTCGTTCTCGGCCACCGGCGCCGAGCATCCCGACACGTCGCAGACCGACACCTGATCGGTCCCCGCGTTGTCGGCCGGCGTCGACAGGCTCACCGAGGTCGGGGTCACGCTACCGAGCGTGAACGCCGTCGTCCCGGAGGCGTTGAGGGTGCCACCCTCGCCGGTGCCGACGTCGGTGAACTTCACCGAGGTCGCGTCGCCGAGACCGGTCCCGTTGATCACCAGGTCGGTGCCACCGGTCGTCGGACCGGCCGTGTAGGTGGACCCGGGGACCGAGATCCCGGTCACCTGGGGCACCGGCGCGTAGGTGACCGAGCCGGCATTGCTCGGCGCGCTGGCCACGAGGTTCGGGTTGTTGAGGCTGCCGAGGGTCTGCACGGTGATCGGCTCGGTGAGCTCCGTACTCGTGGCCGCCTGGGCCGGGAGCACCACCTGGATCTCGGTCCCCGAGTCATAGAGCAGACTCGCGTCCTGGGAGCTGTTCTGCTGGAAGGGACCGACGTTGACCCAGTCGATGCCGAGGTAGCCGAGGCCCGTCCCGGTGATCACCGCGACCGATCCACCCGACTCGGAGGCGAGCCCGCCACCCTCGATGGTCACGTTCGTGATCGTCGGCGTCGGGAAGTAGTCGAACTCGGTCACCGCGGGCGCGGCCTCCGTGGCGGAGCCACCGTCATTGGAGAGGTCGCCTTCGTACTGCGGCTTGATCTTGGCGAGGGTGCTCGATCCGGCGCTCGTGGTCACCTGCAGCTCGGTCTGGCAGATGTCGGTCTTGGGATCGAGCTTGGTGACACAGGCGGTGCTCGACGAGTAGGCGGGCGTGACCGCGGTCAGCTCGCTGTCGTTGAGGACCTTGACCCCGGTGGCCGGGACCCCGCCGATCGTCACCTTGGGGGTGCCGGTCCCGGAGGCGAATCCGGCGCCGTAGACGGTGACGGTCGCCCCGCCGGCCTCGTTGGCGCCGCCCGAGGGCGACACCCCGTCGACCTGGGGAACCGCCGTGGCCGCGGAGTCGTAGGTCAGCCGCGAGCCGGTCGTCGGGACGCTGCTCTGTCCGTCGAACAGCGTCACCGAGATGTCGTAGGTGCCCGCGCCCTCCGTCGACGGCGTGCCCGCACCGGTGAGCGTCGCCGCGCTCGGGAGCTTGGCGACGATCGTCCCCGGACCGGTGACCGAGTAGTCGGCCTGCGGCAGATCGATCGTGCCGATCTGCAGCCCCGAGACGTTCGACGTCCCGCCGGTCTGGAAGTCGCTGCCGGTGATCGTCACCGTTCCACCGGCCTGCGGCAGCGCCCGCGGCGACACCGACGAGACGGCCGGAACCGTCGGATTGGTGCTCGCGCACAGGTAGTAGGCCAGCCCCCGGGTGTTCCCGGGACCGGTCACCTGCGGGGAGCCCAGTCCGGTGGCCATGTCATAGCCCGCGGTGGCGGGGAACAGACCGCCGGCGTCGTTGAAGGCGTCGTTGTTGCCGGCCGTCACGTCGTTGAAGGACGCGGCGTACTGCGTCGGGTTGGCCGCGATCGCGTAGAGCTTGGGGAGCACGAAGCCGCTGCCACCGGCGGCCACGCAGGCCGGGGTGGAGTTGATGTCGGCGAGCATCGCCGCCCACAGCGGGGTCGCGGAGGAGGTCCCTCCGAACGTGGTCCAGCCGCCGAACTCCGCGGCGTACACGGTGACCGCCCCGGTGAACTCGTCGGCCTGCGCGGAGACGTCGGGCGTCTCCCGGCAGACGCTCGCGCCGCAGAAGGAGTTCCCGGACACGGCCTCGGCGTGTTTGACGATCGCCGAGTTGTTGACCCCCGGCACGCCGCTGTCGGCCTGCCAGGAGGGCGCCGCCCATACCGATGAGATGCCGCCGCTGCCGGCCCCGAAGTTGGCGCCGTCGTTCCAGACGGTCTCACTCGGCGGATCGGTCGCGTCGGTGATCGTCGTCCCGCCGACCGACATGACGTAGGGCTGTGACTCCTCGACGCCCTCGGAGATGAGCGGTGAGACCGGGCTCGTGCCATGGATCGCGCACGCGTCCGAGCCGTCGTCACCGGAGGCCTCGAGGACCGTCTGGCCCTGTACCGCGGCCTGCTCGAAGATCGAGTTCTCCTCCTTCTCAAGCCCGGGGAGCTCCGCGTCGATCTGGGTCTCGCAACCGCTGAACCACGAGGACGTGGCGATCTTCGCGTTGTCGGCCTGGACGATCGCGTTGAAGTTGTCGATCAGCCCGTAGGTGGTGTTCGGCGCCTCGAAGACGTCGATCTTGGCGCCGGGGGCCAGCGCCGACACGTCGTCGAGGTCGAGGATCGACTCGCCGCTGCCCTCGCCCGACTGCACGCCGCCGTCGACCTTGGTGATCGACACGTTGTTGAGCATCGTCGCCGCCTTCGTGGCGCCGAAATAGCAGGTGTCGAAGGTCTTGAGGTCGGCGGTGCTGAACGGCTCGAGCTCGTAGACGTCGACCGTCTGCCCGGCCCCGGTGGCGCCCTTCGCATACAGGCCGTTGACCCCGTAGGCGGAGCCGATCTGCTGGTCGGTGAGCCCGCCGTAGGTCTGGGCGTCGGTGGTCGCGGCGCTGCACGCCGACGGACCCTGGCCCGCGGAGGAGGATGCGGCGGGCGCGGCGGCCGCCGCATGCCCGGTCGCGCCGGAGACCGGCGGCGTGTCCTGGGGCTGGATGACCGTGTTGAGGCCGGTGACGGTCTCGACGTCGCCGGCGATGCTCGACGGGAGCTGCACCGAGGTCGTCGGCGTGATCGCCGTGCGCCCGGAGGCGAGGCGCAGCCTGCCCAGGTGGGTGTGGAAGGCCGTCTGGGCACCGGCGGCGGTCGTCGTGTAGTTGATGAGCAGCCCGTTGGCGGACACGCTGTTCACCGTGACGCCGCTCTGGCGCAGGTCGGCGGTGACCGCGCTGATCGTCGCCGCGGTGGGCCCGAACCGGGCGCGGAACTGGCCGGCCGCCAGGTAGTGGTGATACATCGGCGAACTCGGGGTGACGACCGCCTGCGCGTAGGCGGCGAGCGCCGCGGGATTGTTCGGATCCAGGCCGATCACGCCGGTGATCGACGTCGCCGCCGGGACGGCGCCCGTGGCGGCCGAGTTGCTGGGGGCGACGCCCGGCTTCTGCACGACGGACAGCGAGGGCGACGCGGCGGTGGCCAGGCCCGGGACCTCCAGGGCGAGGAACAGACCGAGCGCGGTGAGCAATGTGGCCAGTGCGGCCGATCGGGCCCCGCCCCCCACGACTCGACGCCCCACCGCGTGCACCCATGTCCGCCGCTGCATAGCCACCCCTGACGTCGTTTGACTGACCGCTCGAGGGGGCCCTTCCGCGAACCCACCCCGTCCCAGGCCCGGCAATCTACCGAAAATGAGCCCAACTCTTACCTGAGCTTCGTCAAACCCTAATCTTCGTCGCGCGCTCTCGGCGACGATCGCGCCGCCGGG
>CAZZWJ010000178.1:0-6397 GCA_964657875.1 uncultured Solirubrobacteraceae bacterium | reverse complement strand
AGCGTCGTCGGGTGGTACTGGATCATCTCCATGTCCATCAGCCGGGCGCCGATCCGGTAGGCCTGGGCGATCCCGTCGCCGGTGACGATCAGGCCGTTGGTGGTCGGCGTGTAGGCCTGGCCGGCGCCGCCGGTGGCGAGGATCACCGACTTGGCGTTGAAGACCTGCAGTGACCCGTCACGCAGGTTCTGGCCGATCGCGCCGATGCAGCGGCCCTCGTCGTCCTGGAGCAGGTCGGTGGTGAACCACTCCTCGTAGCGGTCGACCTGGGTCGCGTGCTTCATCATCTGCTCGTAGAGCACGTGCAGGATCGCGTGGCCGGTGATGTCGGCGACGTAGTAGGTGCGCGCGGCCGACGCGCCACCGAACGCCCGCGTGCCGAGATGGCCGGTCGCGTTGCGGTGGAAGGTCACGCCGGCGTGCTCGAGCCACAGGATCTCGTTCGGCGCCTCGCGGCACATGACCTCGATCGCATCCTGGTCACCCAGGTAGTCCGAGCCCTTGATGGTGTCGTAGGCGTGGGACTCCCAGCTGTCCTCGGGATTGAGGGCGGCGTTGATGCCACCGGCGGCGGCGACCGAATGGGACCGCACCGGGTGGACCTTGGAGATGATGGCGACGGAAGCACCCGTCTGGGCGGCCGCGAGGGCGGCCCGTTGGCCGGCGAGGCCGGCCCCGATGATCAAGACGTCATGTGAGGGCACAACTGCAATATAAGGAAACCCCGCTCGTCACGCGTCCCTTGTCACATGTCGGTCACGATGCGGACTGCGCCCGCCCGACGCACCCGGCGATACGCGTCACGCCGCCGGTGCCCGCGTGAGCGCGCGGCGCACCTGCTCCACCGTCACCACTCCGCAGAGGGCGCCGTCGGGGTCGACGACCATCACCGCCCCGAGTCTCCCCAGCGTCTCGGAGCCGAGCAGCTCGAGGATCGGGCTGGCGGCGGGCAGCTGCGGAGGTGCCGTCTTCCCGGCGGTGAGCGAACCGACCCGCACCCAGCCCTCGCCGCCGTCGGCCGCCGCCCGGGCATCCTCCTCCCGCACGATCCCGGTGAGCCGGCCGTCGGCTGAGACGACCGGGAACCACGACCAGCGATAACGCCAGAAGTACTGCGCGAGCGCTTCGTCGACGGTCAGCTCGGCGTCGATCGCCACCGGCTCGGTGTCCATGATGTCGGCGACGGTGACGCCGTCGACGCGGTCGTCCAGGGCGGTCCGCGCGATCGCCGCCCGCGCGGAGGAGTAGAGGATCCAGGCGAGGCCGAGCGTGTAGAGACCGCCGAAGCTCCGGACGTCGATGAGCAGGTAGACGCCGAACGCGAACATCACCAGCGCCAGCAGCTGGCCGAGGCGCGCGGAGGCGACCGTGGCCCGGCGCTTGTCACCGCTGAGCCGCCAGACGGCCGCGCGGGCGATCCTGCCGCCGTCGAGCGGGAACGCGGGGAGCAGGTTGAAGACGAGCAGCAGCAGGTTGACGGGGATCAGCCAGCTCAACGCGAGCAGCACGGGGGTGATGTGAACCCCGGCGTCGAGCTCGATCGCCTGCGTGAGCCGGTGGCCGCCGACGATCGCGAAGTCGATGGCGAGGCAGACTAGGATCACCGCGACCGTGGCCAACGGTCCGGCGACGGCGATGGAGAAGTCCTCCGACGGGTTGGCGGGCTCGCGGCTCATCTGCGTCAGTCCCCCGAACAGGTACAGGTCGATCCGCGTCACTCCCACACCCCGCCGTCGTGCCTCGACGGCGTGACCCAGCTCGTGGACGATGATCGACGCGAACAGCGCGAGGACGGCGATCACGGTCGTCACGTAGGCGACGGCGTCCGAGCTGCCGAGCGTCGTGCGAAACGGCCCGGACAGCAGATAGATCATCAGGAACAGCACGATGAACCAGCTCGCGTCGACTCCGACCCGGATCCCGCGAACGGTGAAGAGTCGGATCGAGTCCGACCGGCCGAACATCTCGCCATCGTCGCATAGGCTCGTGTCCGTGGTGAACCCCGGCGTCAAGGAGATCGTGTGAGCACAGCGCTGCAGGAGCTGAACGCCCGGCTGGCGCGCGTGTCGGATCTCGGGTCGGCGATCGCGCTGGCCAACTGGGATCAGCAGACCAAGATGCCGCCGCGGGGCGGCGGCGCCCGCGCGGACATGATCACGACGCTCGCCGAGGTCTCCCATCGCGAGTTCACCGATCCCGAGATCGCCCGCCTGCTCGACCGCGCCGACGCCGAGGTCGCGCGCACCGCCGACGGCGAGGACCCCGACTCCGACGCGGCCCGTCTGCTCGCGCTCGTGCGCCGACGCTATGAGAAGGACACGCGCGTGCCCGCGGCGCTCGCCGCGCAGATCGCCCATGCCTCCGCGGCCGGTCACGGGGCGTGGGTCCTCGCCCGCGAGCAGTCGGACTTCGCCGCCTTCGTGCCCCACCTGCGCGAGGGGGTCGAGTTGGCCCGCCGCTACGTCGACTGTCACATGGGCCATGACGGATATGAGTGCGGCTACGACGTGCTGCTCGACGACTACGCACCCGGGATGCGGACCACGCTCGTACGCGGGCTCTTCGACGAGCTGCGCGCGGAGCTGACGCCGATGCTCGCCGCGATCGCCCGAGCGCCCGCGGTCGACGACTGGGTGGTGCACACCCGGTTTCCGGAGTCGGGTCTGCGCGGGCTCGCGCGCGAGGTGCTGGAGCTGATGGGCTTCGCGGAGTCGGGGTGGCGTCTGGATGACACCGTGCACCCGTTCGCGCTCTCGGTCGGCGAGGGCGACGTGCGCCTCACCGCGCGCTTTGAGGAGGGCTACTGGCCGACCGGTCTCTACGCCTCGATGCACGAGTGCGGTCACGGTCTGTATGAGGCGCAGATCTCCGCGGACTACCGGCGCGGACCGCTCGGGGCGGTGGATTCACTGGCCCTGCACGAGTCCCAGAGCCGCCTGTGGGAGAACATGGTCGGTCGCGGCCGGGCGTTCTGCGAGTACCTCGCGCCGCGGATGGTGGCGCAGGCCGGCGGTGCGATGGACGGGCTCACCGCCGAGGGGCTGTACCGAGCGGTGAACCGGGTGGCGCCCTCGTTGATCCGGGTCGACGCCGACGAGGCCACCTACGCGATGCACATCATCCTGCGCTTCGAGCTCGAGCAGCAGCTGATCGACGGCACGCTGGATCCCGGCGATGCCGCCGAGGCGTGGCGTTCGCGGTTCTCGGAGCTGCTCGGAATCGAGATCACCGACGACGCCGACGGTGTCCTGCAGGATGTGCACTGGTCGGCCGGACTGTTCGGTTACTTCCCCACCTACACGTTGGGCAACCTCATCGCCGGGCAGCTGTGGGAGCGGGCGCACGAGCAGCTGCCCGAGCTCGAGGAGCACCTCGGCGCGGGGCAGCTCGACGGTCTACGGGAGTGGCTCGGACTGCGGGTGCACCGCTTCGGTGGGAAATTCCCGACCACGGAACTCTTGGAGAGGGAAGCGGGGGGACCGATGACGGTCGCCCCCTTCGTCAGGTACCTGAAGGCGAAGCTCGGTGATGTGTACGGGCTCGACCTCGGGGCAATGAAGCAAGCGACACCTGAAAGTGAGTGATTACTGAATAATGAGTAATACACCTGTCAAAGTAGCGGTGACCGGAGCCGCCGGCGCGATCGGCTACGCGCTGCTGTTCCGCATCGCCTCGGGCCAGATGCTCGGCCCCGACACCCCGGTGGCGCTCTCGCTGCTGGAGATTCCCGACGCGGTGAAGGCCGCTCAGGGCACCGCGATGGAGCTCGATGACTGTGCCTTCCCACTGCTGTCGTCGATCGACATCTCCGATGATCCCAACGTCGCCTTCGACGGCGTCTCGGTGGCCCTGCTCGTCGGTGCCCGCCCGCGCAGCAAGGGCATGGAGCGCGGCGACCTGCTGGAGGCCAACGGGGGCATCTTCAAGCCCCAGGGCCAGGCGCTCAACGCGCACGCCGCCTCCGATCTCAAGGTCCTGGTCGTCGGCAACCCGGCGAACACCAACGCGCTGATCGCGCAGGCCAACGCCCCCGACATCCCCAAGGAGCGCTTCACCGCGATGGTCCGTCTGGACCACAACCGCGCGATCGCCCAGGTGTCGGGGAAGACCGGCGCCGCGGTGAGCGAGATCACGAACATGACGATCTGGGGCAACCACTCGGCCACCCAGTACCCCGACGTGTTCAACGCGAAGGTCAAGGGCGCCGGCGCCGCCGACACGATCGCCGACCAGGCCTGGGTGGAGTCCGATTTCATCCCCACCGTCCAGAAGCGCGGCGCGGCGATCATCGAGGCCCGTGGCTCCTCCAGTGCCGCCTCGGCGGCCAACGCGGCGATCGATCACATCCACGACTGGGTGCTCGGGACTCCGTCCGGGGACTGGGTGTCGATGGCGGTCCCCACCGACGGCAGCTACGGACTCGGCGAGGGCGTCATCTCCGGTTACCCGTGCACGTGCGCGGGCGGTGAGTACACGATCGTCGAGGGCCTTAAGGTCAACGACTTCTCGCGCGCCAAGATCGACGCCTCGATCAAGGAGCTGAGCGAGGAGCGCGACGCGGTCGCGCAGCTCGGTCTGCTCTAGCCGGCGGCTCCCAGAGCCGCATCACAGCCGCCGCGTCGACGTTCGGGCGCGGCGGCTGTCGGGTGTCAGGCGCGGCTTGACTACGCGCCGTTGGACGACACCGTGTGCCAGCCCTGCCCGTCGCGACGGACCGAACCGTCCTCCACCAGGCGCGGCATCACGCGGTAGAGATAGTTGGGCTCGATCTTCAGTGACTCCGCGATCTGCGGGATCGTGATGCCCGGCTGCTCGCCGACGAGCTGCAGTGCCTGATTGGCCCGCGTGTTACCGCCACGACGTCCGCGCGGCCGTCCGGGACGCTTGCCCGAGGTCCGCTTGGTGGGCGTCTTGGCGCTGGCCGGCGGGCGTCCGGGGCCGCGGCGCTCGCCGACGAGAACCGCCCGTGCGGCCTCGAGCTTCTTCACCTCGAGCTTGAGCTCGTCGAGGCGACTGTCGATGTCCTTCACCGTGTTGTCGACAAAATCAGCCAACGTGGTTCCTCCTGGTTAGGCGCATGAATCACGCTGACGATAGAAGGTGACACGCCGGCCCTCAGGACGGAAGGTAAGTGTTCAGTCCGCTTCCAGCAGGGACTTCAGGCGCAACAGTGAGTTGCGTGCCTCTCGCTCGGAGGTCGCGCCGACGATGAAGCGACCGGCCATGCTGCCCAGCCGACCGCCGGGCGGCCGAAATTCGTTCGTGTACCGAAATGTGGTCGGACCCGATTTCTTACCCGACAGTTCATAGCGGATGAGCGCCACCGAATGTGCGGGGCCCTCACCTTCCCAGCGGGCGTGGTGAGGGGGATCCAGCTCGGTGAGCGACCAGTGCACGCGGAAGGTGAGACCGCGCACCGCCATCGACTGATCCATGGTCGCGCCCGTATGCAGCGGCGGGCGATCGAAGTTCTCCACTGACTTGTGGATCGTCACCCAGTCCCCGAGGCGAGCCGGATCCATGATCGTCTCCCACACGCGCTGAATCGGCGCGTCGATCTCGATCTCGTCCTCAACGGTGCTCATCGGGGCAGGGACACTAACGGGCGGCGAGCGGTTCGCGGTCTTCCCACTCGCGCAGCGCATGCTCGATCGCGGCGTCGAGGGAGTGCATCCTCACCCCGAGCGCCTCGCCCCCCGATTCGCCGTCGGCGAGCAGGTCACTGTTCAGGCTCTCCATCAGGGGTCTGATGAGGCCCGGATCCTCGCCGGCGATGATCGCCGCCACACGGCTGGCGATCGGGGTCACGTTGATCGGACCCAACCCGACTGCCGGCCGGTCCAGGAGCATCAGGTCGGCGATGCGCACGAGCAGGTCGCGATAGGTGACGACGTCGGGCCCGGCGGCGTCGAACACGTGGCCGTGGCCGGTGTCGGGGAGGTCCGCGTCGGCGGCCCGGACGAGCATCGCGAGGACGTCGCGCTCGTCGACCGGTGCGGTGCGATGCGATCCCCAGCCGGGGACGGCGAGCACCGGCAGCCGCTCGACGAGGCGCACGAGAAACCGGAAGGAACGAGACCCCGAGCCGATCACGATCGAGGCCCGCAGTGCGACGGAGGCCGGCACCGCCTCCAGCAGGACGCGCTCGACGGCGAGGCGGCTGGAGAGATGAGTCGAGAGCGGCCCGTCGGGGACCGGACCGCCGAGGTACACGATCCGCCGCACGCCGGCCGCACGCGCAGCGTCGGCGAAGTTCTGCGCGGCCGCGAGCTCCCGGGAGTCAAACCCGCTCCCGGGGGTCGCGGCGGTCTCCATCGAGTGGATCAGGAAGTAGGCGACCTCGATGTCGTCCAGCGCCTCGGCGAGGCCCTGACCGGTGACGGCGTCGCCGCCGAGC
>CAZZWJ010000177.1:0-6511 GCA_964657875.1 uncultured Solirubrobacteraceae bacterium | reverse complement strand
GTTGCACTAGCGTTCCGCGACGAGATGGCCACCGCGTCCCATACCATCGGCGCCGCCTTCTGGAGCCCCCAGGCGCAGATGACGAGCATCCTCGCCGACCGGCTCGTGATCGTCGCCGGTGACGGCGCGATGATCGAGACCCAGGATGGCGCGACGCTCATCGACGCGACCGCCGGCCTCTGGCACGCGAACATCGGCCACGGCCGACCCGAGCCCGCCCAGGCGGCCGCCGATCAGATGCGGCGTCTGGAGACCTACCACACGTTCGGGCGGATCGCCAACGACCAGGCGCTCCGGCTCGCCGACCGCGTCGCCGCGATGTCGCCGATCGAGGACCCGCGCGTCTTCTGGGTGAGCGGCGGCTCGGACGCGATCGACACCGCGGCCAAGCTCGCGCGGCGCTTCTGGCAGGTGCGCGGGGAGACGAACAAGCGGATCATCATCAGCCGCGATCACGCCTACCACGGACTGCACGGCTTCGGCACGTCGATCCTCGGGATCGAACCGATGCGTGAGGGCTACGGCTCGGAGTCGCTGATCCCCGAGACCGCCCGCGTCCCGGCCAACGACGCCGACGCCCTGGAGGCGGAGATCCGGCGCCTCGGGCCCGACCGCGTCGCCGCCGTGTTCGCCGAGCCGATCATCGGCACCGGCGGCGTGATCCTGCCCGAGCCCGGCTACCTGGAGCGCGTCGAGCAGATCTGTCGCGAGTACGACGTGCTCTACGTCCTTGACGAGGTGATCACCGGCTTCGGTCGCACCGGCGCGATGTTCGCCACCGAGCTCTACGGCCTGCACCCCGACATGGTGATCATGGCCAAGGGGATCACCTCCGGCTACGCGCCGCTGGGCGGCGTGCTCATCGGGCCCCGGGTGTGGGAGCCCTTCTACGCCGACACGCCCGACGCCCCGGTGTTCCGTCATGGGGTCACCTACTCCGGACACGCGACCGCGTGCGCGGTGGCCCAGGCCAACCTCGACGTGATCGAGAACGAGCAGCTCGTCGCCCGCGTCGCCCGGCTCGCCCCGGAGCTCGTGCGCGCCACCGATCAGCTCGCCCTGCACCCGCTCGTCACCGAGGTCAGGGGGGGCACCGGCCTCATCGCCGGCGTCCAGCTCGCGCCCGAGGTCGACGGTGGTCAGCTGATGCGCGACTGCATCGAGGCCGGGGTGCTCATCCGCATCCTCGGCGGCAACGTCGTGCAGATCTCACCGCCGTTCGTCGTCGAGGAGGGTGACCTGTGGCGGATCGCGGGCGCGATCGCCGCCGCGCTGGATCACCCGGGCGAGCTGCACGCCTGAGCCCGGAGGTCGGGCTCAGCGAACACCCGCTGCTGACGTTGACGGGAGCTCAGCGGGTGATCTGAACCGGGTACTCGGACGTCGGCACGACGACGTCGTTGCTCATCTTGTCGTGCCAGCACTGCTTCTCGTTGTCCCAGAGCATCCACAGGTACCCGAGGTCCATGAACGCGCCGGAGAGCAACCGGCCGAAGAAGCGCAGCAACGACCGCCCGTAACCGATCGGGTCACCGGTCCGCGAATCGATGATGCGGATGCCCATCGCCCGCTTGCCGGGCGTCGCGCCCGCGGTGGAGCCCTCGAAGTAGACGAAGTAGGCGACGTAGAAGAGGACCCCGAGGATGATGCCGGTATGCCTCACGGCCACCACGAGGACGACGATCGCCAGCCAGCACACGATGTTGTCCAGGACGAGCGCCCAGAAGCGCCGCCAGAAGCCGGCCCGGGGACCGGAGGCCGTCCCCCACCCCGGATCGGGACGCATCGGCATCGCCACCCTGCGCCCGGCGCCGGCGGCATCCTCCGGGGGCGCCGGCAGATCGGCCGTCACCGCGTCCAGCTCGCCGTAGGTTCGCGCGTTGAACGCCTCGCGCAGCCGATCGCCGAGCTCGTCGGCGTCCAGGCGGCCTTCGGACGCGGCGTCGTTCAGACGCCGTACGGCCGTCTCGCGATCGGCATCGGAAGCACGCAGGTTCCTCCGGGACGGCACGGGCCTCAGCCTACGCGCAGACCGTCATGCGCGCAAGCGCCCACCGCCGCAGCGCACGCCGGATCAGTAGTCGTCCTGGACCTCGATCGACCAGCGGGTCGCCCCGGAGGCCGGGTCGACGGTCACCCGGTAGCTGCCGGGGCCGAAGCCGAGCACCGGCGGCGTCGCCGTCCCGTCACCGAGCCCGACCGTGCGCAGCACGGCGCCTGATCCCACCGCCGTCACCGTGGCGCTCGTCGAGTGACAGAAGACCAGGAACGAGCAGTGCTCGGCGTTGGCGACGGTGGCGCGGATCCGCCAGCGCCCGCCCAGGATCGACAGCACCGGCGAGCGGCGGGCGGTGAAGGTGGTCACGGTGCGCCATCGCGGGACCTCGGAGACCTCGAGGGTCACGGCCGACCCGACGGCGGCCGTCCGCCCCGCGACCGGACTCTGGCTGGTCACCGTGCCGGGGCGGATCCCGGGGGCGGGGACCGCCACGATCCGGGGGTGGAGGTGCATCGCCGACAGGCGGGCGGTCGCGGCCGTCGCGACCTCGTTGACGAGCAGCGGCACCTCGACCGCCGGGGCGACGGCGATCCGGGCGCGTCGGTGGGTGCGGGAGTGATCGCCGAGCAGGATCGCGGCGGCGCTGAGCCCGGCGAGGATCGCGAGGACCAGCGCGAACAGCGCGACGCTGCGACGGCGAGCCGCGGGATCGAGCAGGGTGCGGGGGCCCCGTCGGGGGGCGACCCGGGTCCCGTCGGGTCCCGTGGCGCCGGAGCCGCCCGTCCCGCCCGTGAGCGCGTCGGCCATCGCCGCCCCGTCCGCATACCGCTCGCCCGGGTCCTTGGCCAGCGCCCGCGCGACCACGCGCCGAAGATCCGCGGGCACGCCGTCGGGCAGCGGCGGGGGCGGATCGGAGAGGTGGGCGAGCGCCAGCTCCACCGCCGAGACGCCGTCAAACGGCGGGCGCCCCGCGAGCATCTCATACAGCACCGCCCCCGCCGAATACACGTCGGCGGCGGGGGTGACGACCCCTCCGCGGCCCTGCTCGGGGGACATGTAGCGCGGGGTGCCGGCGATGATCGAGTCCAGATGCCCGCCGCTCGTCGCCTCGGCGAGGCGCGCGACCCCGAAGTCGGTGACCTTGACGCGCAGGGCGTCGACTCCGCCCGCCCCGTCGGCGAGCAGCACGTTGGCGGGCTTGACGTCGCGGTGGATGATCCGCAGCGCGTGGGCGGCGGCGAGACCCCGGCACAGACCGAGCGCGATCGCCCGCACCTCGGCCTCCCCGATCGCACCGGCACGCAACCGGACCGCGAGGTTCGCCCCGTCGACGAGCTCGGAGACGTAGTAGGGACCCTCGGGCCCGTGACCGACGTCGTGGATGGCGACGATCCCCGGATCGTTGATCGCGGCCAGCAGCCGCGCCTCGCGCATGAACCCCTCCGCCCAGTCGGGATCCTCGGCCCACCACGGCTTGATCACCTTCACCGCGACCGCCCGGTGCAGACGCCGGTCGCGGCCGCGGTACACGCGCCCGAACGCCCCCTCGCCGATGAGCTCCTGAAGCTCGTAGCGCTCGTCGAGCACGGTCCCGCACAGATCCGGAGCCAGCGCCATGAACGCAATGTTATGCCCGGTCGGGCGGGCTTCTCAGCCCGTGTTGCGCAGTCCCGAGGCGATGCCGTTGATCGTGAGCTGGCTGAGGCGGCGCAGCGCCTCAGGCGGCGACTCACCGGCGGCCTCCACGGCGCGGATCCGCCGCAGGAGCTCCACCTGGACGAACGACAGCGGGTCCACGGCGGGGTTGCGACGGTCGATCGACGCCTGCAGCACCGGCTCTGAGTCGAGCAGTCGCGTGCCGCCGCCGATCGCCACGAGCTCGGAGACGGTGAGCTGGAACTCGGACTCGAGGACCGGCCAGATCCGATCCCGCGCCGGGTCCTCCCAGAGCGCGACGTAGCGCCGCGCGATCCCGAGGTCGGCCTTCGCGCAGCCCATCTCGGCGTTGGAGAGGACGCTCGTGAAGAACGGCCACTCGACGGCCATCTGGCGCAGCACCTCCACCCCGTGGCGCTCCCGCGCGTTGCGCAGCGCGGTGCCGAGACCGAGCCACGCCGGCAGGACGATGCGCGCCTGCGTCCAGGAGAACACCCACGGGATCGCCCGCAGCTCATCGATCCCGCCGGTGCGCCCCCGCTTGGCCGGCCGGGAACCCAACCGCAGCCGCGACACCTCGGCGACCGGGGTCACCCCCTCGAAGAAGCGCACGAAGTCCGGGTCGTCGGAGACCACCGAGCGGTACATCGCCTCGGACTCGGCGGCCATCTCGGCCAGGAGCGCACGGAAGTCCTCGGAGCGGCCGTGGGGCCGGGCGCGCCCGGTGGCGAGGGTCGCGCTCGTCGCGAGCTCCAGCTCGCGGTGGGCGATCTCGCTGGCCGCGTACTTGGCGGTGAGCACCTCACCCTGCTCGGTCATCTTCAGCCGCGCTCCGACCGTGTCGGGCGGGAGCGCCAGGATCGCGACGTTGGTCGGACCGCCGCCGCGCCCGACGGCGCCTCCGCGTCCGTGGAAGAAGAGCCAGCCGACACCGCGGGGGCGCAGCACCTCGACGATCCGCACCTGGGCCTCGTAGGCCAGCCACGCCGAGGCGAGGTAGCCGACGTCCTTGTTTGAGTCCGAGTAGCCGATCATCACCTCCTGCTCATCGCCCACGGACGCGAGCGCGGTCCGGTAGACCTCGGTGTCCATGAGCGTCGCCATCGTCTCCGGCGCCGCCGACAACGTCGCCCCGGCCTCGAACAGGGGCACGATCCGCAACATGCTGCGCTGCCCGCCGGCCGCACACAGACCGGCCTCCTTGGCGAACAGGAGCACCTCGAGCAGGTCGTCCGGCCCCTCGGTCCCGGACACGATGTAGGTCCGCACCGCCCCGCGGTGGCTCACGGTGAGCACCTCATGCAGCGTCCGGAAGGTCTCGATCGTCGTCTGCGTCCCGGCGCTGAAGCGGTCGATGTCCGCCGGAATGAGCGGGCGGCGGTCGGCGATCTGAGCGGCGAGCAGCGCGACGCGATCGACCGGCGAGAGGCCCGCGTAGTCGGCGCACACGCCGAGCTCGGCGTAGATCTCGTGCAGCGCCGCCCGATGGACCTTCACATGCTCACGGATATCCAGGCGCGCGTAGTGAAAGCCGAACACCTCGACCTCGCGGATGAAGTCCGCCAGCTCGGCGTCGGCCGACAGCGCGCCGGAACCCGCCGCCAACGACGCATGGACGCAGCGCAGGTCGGCGAGCAGCGCGTCGGGGTCGGGATAGCCGGCGTCGCCGCGCTCCCGCGCGGCGCGCAGGCGCTCGCGGATGAACGACATCGCGCGGCGGTAGGGCTCCTCGGGATTGATCACCCCGAGCGTCGCGGCGAGCGCCGGGAAGTCACGCTCGCCTTCGCTGAGGATCGCCTGCAGGGAGCCGGGCGCACCGGTGAGCCGCGCCGACATCGACAGCCGCCCCGCGAGCTGCTCCAGGCGATCGTCGTAGTGGCGCAGGCACTGCTCGCGCATGAGCTCGAGTGCCGCCACCGTCGTCGCCGGGGTCACGAACGGGTTGCCGTCGCGATCGCCGCCGATCCAGGAGCCGAACGCGAGCAGCGGCGGAATCGACTCGCCGGCCAGCTCCGGAAACCGCTCGGCGACCGCGGACTGCAGATCGCGGTAGATCCGCGGCACGGTGTCGGCGAGCGTCGAGGCGAAGTGGATGAGGCCGGCGCGCACCTCGTCTAAGACGGTGCGCTCGGCGGCGCGCAGGTCGTCTGAGCCCCACAGCTCCTGGATCGTGGCCAGCAGTCGCCGGCGGGCCTCGTCGTGGTCGGGATAGCGGCTGGCGTCGAGCTCGCGCAGGACCGAGAACACGCGCGCGAGCTTGTCGATCGTGGTCCGCCGCCGGGCCTCGGTCGGATGGGCGGTCATCACCAGGCGCAGGCGCGCGTGCTCCAGCAGCCGGCGCAGCTGCGGCGCCGCCACGCCCGCGTCGTGCATCGAGTCGATCGCGGCGCGCAGCGACCCCTCCCGGGGCCGGCCGGGATCGGCGGCGTCCCGCGCGGCGAGGCGTCGGACCCGCTCGTTGTCCTCGGCGAGGTTGATGAGCTGAAACCAGCGCGTGAGCGCCCGGACGAGCACCTCGGTGCGGGCCAGGTCGAGGTCGGCGACGAGCGCCGCCAGCCGCTCGGCGGCCCCCGGCTCGTCGCCGCGGACCCCGCGACCGAGCGCGAGCGCCTCGTCGAGCAGCGCCACCGCCTCCGGCCCGTCGCCGATCGTGATCACCTCACGCAGGACCTCGGTGAGCAGTGATTCGTCGGCGGCGAAGCGGTCGGAGCTGGGCGGCGGCGCGGCGATGACGAGACAATAGGCGAGCCCGAGCCCGCCGTCACTCCTCGACGGCGAACTCGAGCTCCAGGTACTGATGGGGGGCCAGCAGCGGCTGGGCACGACGCCGCCGCATGATCCCCGGAAGGGCCGGTG
>CAZZWJ010000176.1:0-6525 GCA_964657875.1 uncultured Solirubrobacteraceae bacterium | reverse complement strand
GCTGCCCGTCGTGATCGCCGCGATGCCCGCCGGCTACGCGCCGCTCGTCGTCGACAACGGCTCGCGGGACGGGTCGGGTGAGATCGCCCGCGGACTCGGCGTCCGGGTCGTCGAGGAGTCCCGTCGCGGGTTCGGCGCCGCCTGCTGGGCGGGGCTCGTCGCCGCCGAGACCGATCTGGTGTGCTTCATGGACTGCGACGGGTCGCTGGACCCGCGCGAGCTCGACGCGGTCACCCGGCCGGTGGTCGACGGCCGACTCGGCCTGTGTCTGGGTGCCCGGCGACCCGAACCCGGCGCCTGGCCGTGGCCCGCCCGGGCCGCGAACACCGCGATCGCCTGGCAGCTCCGTCGCCGGGCGGGTGCCCCGGTCACCGACCTCGGGCCGATGCGCTGCGCCTCCCGGGAGGGGCTCCTCGGACTCGGACTGCGCGACCGCGCGTTCGGCTGGCCGCTTGAGATGGTGCTGCGCGCCGCCGCCGCCGGCTGGGAGATCGGCGAGACGCAGGTCAGCTACCGCGCGCGGGTCGGCGGCCATTCGAAGGTGTCGGGCAGTCTCACCGGGAGCCTGCGGGCCGTGCGGGACATGAGCGCGGTCCTGCGAGAGCTCACGTGAGGTGGTCGTTCGCCGGCCGTGGCCCGGTGGCGTCGGAGGGCGGGGGCGCCGTGAGGTCCGCCGCGGAGCGGGCGCTCGCGGCGGTGGTGCTGCTCGGGGTCGCGGTGACGATCGCCGTCGGCTTGGAGATCCAGTACCACCATCCCCACGAGCGACTGCTCGGCACCGCGCTGCCCCCGTTTCTCATGAGCTGGTCCCCGGACCTGCGCTGGCCGGTGGCGGTGGGGATCGGGGTCGCGGGGCTGCTGATCGCCGGGGCTCCGTGGGCGGTCTGGCGGCTGCGCTCGGGGCTGGGGTTCGCCGCGCTCGTCTACCCGGCGACGATCGCGCTCGGTCTTGCCGTCAACGCGGCCCGCCGCGGGCCCGGTGGCTGGACCCACGTCTTCGTGCTCAACGGAACCGGCTCCTTCGAAGCCAGCCGTGAATACCTCCCCGCGCTCGGCGCGCTGCGCGGCGGCATCCACCACTACGTCCAGGACTTCCCCCAGCTCGTCCACGGATTGCCGACCCACACCAAGGGCAATCCGCCCGGGCCGGTGATCGCGATGCACCTGCTCGGGATCACCACCCCCGACCGGCTCACGGCGGCGTGCATCGTCGTGGGCGCGCTGGCGGCGCCGCTCGTCTACGTGCTGGGACGTGAGCTGGGCGACGATCGCCGCGGCCGGATCGCGGCGCTGCTCACCGCGTTCTCCCCGAGCGTCATCCTGTTCGGGGTCACCTCCGTCGACTACGCGTTCGCCGGGCTGGGGACGGCGGTCGCGGTGCTCATGCTCGCGCGGCCGCGGGCGGTCGTGATCGGCGGTTGCGTCCTGGCCGGGATCGCGGCGTTCTTCTCCTACGTGCTGCTCGCGATCCCCGTGTGGGCGGTCCTGTGCACCGCGCGGCGCGACGGGATCCGCCGGGCGGTGTGGCTCTCGCTCGGCGCCCTGGCGGGCGTGCTTGCGGTGACCCTCGTGCTCAACCTGGTGTGGGGCTATGACCCGATCGCGATCCTGCACTCACTGCGCGGCATCTACGCCAAGGGCGCGGCCGCGCATCGCCCCTACGCGTTCTGGGTGTTCGGCTCCCCGGCGGCGTTCCTGGCGTTGCTCGGAGCGCCGATCGTGTGGCCGGCGGTGCGCGCGGTGGGCCGGGGGGAACCGGCGGCGCTCGCCCTGCTGGCGGTCATCGCCGTCGCCTCGGTCGCCGGCTTCACCAAGGCCGAGACCGAACGGATCTGGTTGCCGTTCGTCCCGCTCGCCTGCGTGGCCGCCGCATCGCTGGGCATCCGTCGGCTGCGGCTCGTGCTCGGCGTCCTCGCCGTCCAGGCGATCGCGCTCGAGGTGCTGTTCGGGACGGTCTGGTGATGGTCTGGGTGATGCGGGTGCGCCACCTCCGACGCCGATGCCGCCCGAGACGGTGGGGAACCTTCGTGGCGCTGAGCGCCATTGAAGCTCCCCGCCCCGCCATGAGGGTGGCGACGGCGCTGCTCGCCGCGATGCTGTGCGCCGTCGCTGCCGGGTGCGGTGCCGCGAGCCACCCCACCGCTTCCCCCGGCCACGCCCACGCCCACCCGCTCAACGGCACCGAGCCCGCCGTCGCGCCCGCGCTCACCCACAGCCCGGTCGGCCGCGTCGTCTCGGTGGGTGCGGCCGCCGAGGGGATCGTCGCGGCCCCCGCGGCCGGCGTGGTGGCCGTCGCCGTCCGTGACCCCGATCGGATCGTGCTGCTGTCGACCCGCACCGGACGGGTCGTCCGACGCGTCCCGATCGCCGGTCCCGCCCGCCACCTCGCCCTCGACGGCACCCGCACGCTGCTCGTCCCGGCGGCCCCGGTCGACCGGCTGCTCGAGCTCCCGCTCGCCGACACCGGAGCCCACGCCGGACGCGACACCCGCTCGATCGTGACCGGCGCCCTGCCCCACGACGCCGCCGCGCTGGACGGCCGGGTGTTCGTCGCCGACGAGTTCGGGCACGCGATCTCGGTGATCGCCGGCGGCCGGGCGGTGGCTCGGGTCCCCGGCTTCGTCCAGCCGGGCGGTGTCGCCGGCGTCGCCGGCCGGGTGGCGCTCGTCGACGTCGCCGCCGACACGGTGACGCTCGTGGACCCGCGGACGCTGCGCGAGCTCGGTCGCGCCTCCGCGGGGACCGGTCCCAGCCACGCCGTCGCCGGCCCCGACGGCCGGCTCTACGTCGTTGACACCCGCGGCGGTGCCCTGTACGCGTTCGCGGTCCGCCCGCAGCTGCGCCGGCTCGCGCGCCTCGTCCTCCCCGACCGTCCCTACGGCATCGCCTTCGACCGCGCCGACGGCCGGCTGTTCGTCACCGAGACCGGCGCCAACCGGCTGGTCGAGCTCGACGTCACCGGCGTCCGGCCGCGGATCCTCGCCACCTTCCCGACGGTCCGCCAGCCCAACACGGTGACCGTCGACCCCGGCACCGGCGAGGTGTACGTCGCGGGTGCCGCCGCGGGGGTGGTCCAGGAGTTGCGCCCCTGAGTCCCGCCGATCGCTACGGTCGGGCTGTGTCCGTCCTGCGCGCCGTCGGCCTGACCAAGACGGTCGGCTCCGGCCGCGGCCGCCGCCGCGTCCTCGACGAGGTCTCGATGTCGGTTGCGGCGGGGGAGATCGTCGCCGTGCTCGGTCGCTCGGGCAGCGGCAAGTCGACGCTGCTGAACCTGCTCGGGGGGCTCGACGCCCCGGACGCCGGTCAGATCGAGCTCGCCGGTGAGCCGCTCGTCGGCCTGCGGCCCGGCGCCCTGTCGCGGATGCGCCTGCGCCACATCGGCTTCGTGTTTCAGCAGTTTCAGCTGATCGAGGAGTGCTCGGGCCTGGAGAACGTGCTGATGCCGACGCTGCTGCCGGGCGCGCCGGCCGGGGGCGGCGACCGCGCCCGGGATCTGATCGCGCAGCTGGGGATCGAGGACGTCGCCGGTCATCTCCCCTCCGAGCTGTCCGGCGGCGAGCAGCAGCGCTTCGCGCTCGCCCGGGCCCTGGTCAACGATCCGGAGATCGTGCTCGCCGACGAGCCGACCGGCAGCCTCGACTCCGAGAACGGCGCCGCGGTGCTGGGCCTGCTGCGCGGCCTGGGCGGGCGCGCCGTGGTGCTCGTCACCCATGAGGCGGACGCCGCCGCGGTCGCCGATCGGGTGCTGCATCTCGCCGATGGCCGGCTCGTCGACGAGGCCGCCGCGGTCGCGCGTTGATCCCGCGCGGCGCTCGCACCCTGCGCCTCGCCCTCGCCGATGCCCGGCGCGGTCTCGCGCCCCGCCGTCGCCGCGCGCTGCTCACCGGCGTCGGTATCGCCCTCGCCGCCGCGATGCTGTCGGCGGCCCTGGTCGTCTCCGACGGCCTCGGCCTCGGGTTTGGCCGCGCGGTCCGCGCCGCGGACCTGCCGAATCTGATCATCCGCTTCAACTCCCAGTCGCAGGCCGCGGTCGCCAGGCGGATCCGGGCGCTCCCCGACGTCGCCGCGTTCGCGGTGCGCACCGAGCGCACCGGCGTCGCGGTCGCCGCCCGTGGCCACCGCACCGGTTCGGCGACCGCCGAGGTCATCGGCGCCGGCCGCCGGGGTTACGCGGTGGTCGCCGGTCACGATCTCGCGCCGACCGGGAATCAGATCCTGATCGAGAAGGCATGGGCCGACTCGTGGGGGTTGCGGGTCGGCGACACCGTGGAGCTCGACGGCCTGGGGCCCGAGCGGATCGTCGGCCTCGCGGAGGCGCCTGACAATGTGGGCTACCCGCTGGCGCCCCCGCGGCTGTACCTGTCGCGAGCGGCGCTCGTGGCCCGCTTCGGTGGCCGCGCGGTGTCCCCGCAGGTCAACTACGCCGAGCTCTGGGTCCGCAGCCCGCGCTATCTCAACGAGCTGCTCGTTCAGGCCCGGGCGACGAGCTTCGGCCTGCGCGACGTGCGCTTCGTCACCCGCGAGGGGATCCGGGTGCTCGTCCACCAGGCGGCCGGGATCGTCATCGACCTGCTCGTCGCGTTATCGCTGATCGCGCTCGCGACCGCGGGGGCGATGCTCGCCGCCTCGGCCCGGGCCGAGGTCCAGCGCCGCCTGGGCACGATCGGCGTGCAGCGTGCGGTCGGCGCCTCCGGGGGGTATGTGACGCTCGTGCACACCCTGGAGGCGGCGCTGGTCGCCGCGCCCGCCGCGGCGATCGGCTGCGCCGTGGGCGCGCTGGCGATCGCCGGTCCCTCGGCGCATCTGCTGGAGCTGCTCAACGAGCCCGCTCCGGGTCTCGCGCTGATCGCTCCGGTCCTCATCGGCTGGCTGGCGGCGACCGGGGTCGCCGTCGGCGGCGCGAGCTGGCCGGCCTGGCGGGCCACCGCCCGCCCCGTCGTGGGGCTGCTGCGCGGGGGCGACATCACCACTCGCCGCAGCGCGATCCGCCTGGGTCCGCGGCTGCGCCGGCTGCGCGGACTCATCCCCGCCGGTCTGGGGACGCTCGGGGTGCGGCTGGTCGCCGCCCGCCGCGCCCGCCTGGCGGCGACGGTGGTGACGCTCGGGCTGTCGGCGGCGTTCGTGCTGCTGATGCTGTCGCTCGCCTCCGAGCTGACGGCGCTGCAGACCGATCCGAGTGCGCTCGGGCGCCGCTACCAGCTCACCACCTCGCTGCCGCCCAGCGCCGTCCCCGCGATCCGGCGGATCCCGGGAGTGCAGGACGCCGCGCCGCGCTACCGCGTGCACAGCGCCGACTCGTTCTCCCTGGGGGAGGTGATCGACACGATCGCCTATCCCGGCAACCAGGCGACCTTCGAGGCGCCGCCGCTGCTGTCGGGGCATCGGCTGCGCGGCGACGATGAGGCGGAGATCGGCGAGGGTCTCGCTCAGACCCTCGGGCTCGCCCCCGGCCAGACACTCGCGTTGCAGCTGCCCGACGGCAACGAGCTGCGGCTGCGGATCTCAGGGGTCGTCAGCTCGCTGGACGAGGAGGGCCGCGTCGCCTACATCCCGGCCGCCGCGCTGCTGCGCGCCGATCCGGGGGCGCCGTCGAGCATCGCCGTGCTGCTGCATCCGGGCGTGAGCACGACCGCGGTCACCGCGGCGCTGACGCGGCTGGGGGCGGTGCCCCAGAGCTCGGCGGGGGCGACGTCCAAGAGCGCGCCGCTGGTCGCCGTGCTCCGGGCGATCATCTTCGCGGTCGCGCTCATCGACGGCCTCGTGTGCCTGTATGCGCTCGTGCAGGCGTGTGCGCTCACCGTCTCCGAGCGCCGGCGGACGATCGCCGTGCTGCGGGCGTGCGGGGCGGGGGCGGGTGCCGTCCGGCGGCTGCTCGCGGGGGCGGTGCTGTGTCTGCTGGCGCCCGCCGCGGTCGTCGGGGTGCTGTTGCAGCGGTTCCTGCTCGGTCCCGTGCTCTCGAACCTCGCCGCCGGGTATGCGTACCTGCCGCTGCGCGCGACCCCCGTCCAGATCGCGCTCACCGTCGTCGGCCTGGGGGTGGCGGCGTTGATCGCGGTGTTGTGGGTCTCCCGGCAGGCCGGCCGTGAATCGGTCGTCGCGGGGCTGGCCGGGTGAGCGGCGCACGGCGACTCACCCGCCGAGAGGCCCTCGCCGGCGCGGGGGCGGTCGGGTTGGGGGCGCTGCTGGCGGGCTGCGGCGCCGGCTCGGGCCGGGCGGCGGCCGTCTCGGGGTCGACGCTGCAGAGCACGTGGGGGGACCCGGTCGGCGACGGTCAGCTGCGGGTGCTCGGCGGCGAGGCGCTGCAAGCGCGGACCGAGCTCGGGCCCGTCGCGGCGCGCACCAGGCGGCTGGGTACGTTCGCCCACCTCACCGACGCGCACGTCATCGATGCCTCGTCGCCGGCCCGCGTCCCCTGTAACTCAAGGTTTTCCAGCCCGTTGAGGCCCGCCAGGTGTTCGAGCCCCGCGTCTCCCACCGAGGTGCCGCCGAGCTTCAGCGTACGCAGCCGGGGAAGGGAGGCCAGCC
>CAZZWJ010000175.1:0-6673 GCA_964657875.1 uncultured Solirubrobacteraceae bacterium | reverse complement strand
TGCACGACAGCGAGGTGCCGATGCCCGAACAGCCCCAGGCGATCTCCTCCTCGATGATGCAGCCGTCCAGCGTGGTCAGCCCGGCGCCGCCGTACGCCTCCGGGAGATGGTTGTTCATGAGGCCCAGCTCCCAGGCCTTCTCGAGGATCTCACCGGGCCACGAGGCGTCCCGGTCATGCTCCCAGGCGACCGGCCGAATCTCCTTCTCGGCGAAGTCGTGGGCCATCTCGCGCATGTCCTTCTGCTCGTCGGTGAGCGTGAAATCAACCACGTTCGATCTCCTTGTCCAAGACGTCTCGATTGACTGGTCAGTCAACGACTCTCCCTGCGAGGATACCCAGCGTGGGACACTTGGTGAGCCAACCGTCTGAGGGAGGGTGCCGACAGTCGTGCAGAACGCGTTCGTGATCGTCGTGGTGGTGGTGGGCGTCGTCGGCGTGCTCGGCGCCGTGGTCTGCCTGTTCACGGGTCGCCGGAACTGGGAATCGCTGGGCGCGGACCGGCTGGTGATGGAGTCAGAGCTCCGTGATCGCCGTCACCCGGCGCCCGCCGGTCCCGGCCGCCTGAATCCGCACGCCGCGCCCGACACCCCCGCCGCGCGCGCCGAGCGAGACTCCGAGGTCCGCCAGATGCTGCAGGCCGGCAACGATCGCCGACGGCGGCGGGGTCAACCCGAGCTCGACATCGAGGCCGAGCTGCGACGGCTCACCACCGGCCCGGCGACCGCCACCGCGTCGCCCTCGGCGCCCGGTGTCGACGCGGAGCTGCGTGACGAGGTCCGCGCGCTCGTGCTCGCGCGCAACCACCGCCGGGCCCGGCGCGGCCTGCCGGCCCTCGACGTCGAGTCCGAGATCGAGCGGGAGCTCGCGCGGCTGACCTGAGTATTCTCGCGCCATGGCCGACCCCCGACGCATGGAGCTCGACGAGCTCGCCAACCGCCCCGGTACCTACTTCCATCCCCAGACCGAGATGCTCATCGTGGTCGACGACGGCGCCGCCCTCGACGCCGAGATCTTCGCCACCGATGACGTCGAGGCCGCCGAGTGGGTGCTCATCACCGATGAGATCCCCGTCGACGAGCATGAGCGCGACTCCCTGCTGCAGGCCTTCCAGGTGAGGCTCGAGGCGGGCGCGGCCACCGACTCAGACGACGAGGACGACATCGTCAACGACGAGCTCGAGCCCGACCCCGAAGAGGACGAGTAGGCCGCAGACCGCCGCAGCCCGGCCGAGTCGGCGGGGCGCTACCCCCCGGCCTGCAGGAGCTTGGCGCAGCGCTGCATCTTGACCACGTTGCCGTTGGCGCTGTTGATGCAGCTGCTGTACTTCGAGACGTTTGCCGTGGAGCCGCTCGCCGCCGCGGGCGATGTCGTCGTCCCGGCCGAGGTCGTCGCGCCCGTCGCGGCGGTGGTGCTGACGCCGAGCTCGGTCTCGATCTGAGTCGCGATCGACCGCAGCTCGGTCTGCAGCTGGGCGTAGGTGTGCACGGCGGTGGGAGTCGCGATCGTCTGGGGCTGGTTGAGCTGTGCGTAGCCGAGGGTCAGGCGGAAGGTCGCCCGGGTGAGTCCCCCCAGACGGGTCGAGATGGAGCCCGAGACGGGCACCGTCGCCGACACGACGAGCCGGCGCAGCGTGGCGTCGGACTTGCCGGTGTAGATGTCGACGCTCGGGTTCTGCACATCGGCGGCGATCTTCCGGGCGGTCGCGGCGGAGATGTGGGTGAGACTCGACGCGGTGTGCAGGCTCCCGGTCTCGCGCTGGAGGACCCGGTTGAGGCTCTGGATGAACGCGGGCACGTTGATCGCGGCGTGCAGGTGCTCGGTGACCGCGCCGCCGACGGTCTGGGTGCCGACGATCCGGGGATCGGACAACCAGCCCTCCGGGTTGATGCCGAGCGCCGACAGGCCCGTGGAATTCGCACCCGATTTCCCGCCGCTGCTCAGCGAGGACGCGATCTTGGCGACATCGGATGCGGGAAGCGCGTAGTTGATCCCACGCAGGCTCACGTAGGCACCCGACGCGGTCGTGCGCACCCCGAAGGAGGCGTGCTTGCCCAGGCCCGAGAGCGCGATCGTGAACGCCGACTCCGGGGTCTTGCCCTTTCCGCGGCTCTGAAACGGGCCGGACAGGCTCACCGAGAGCGGGGCCTGCAGGATCGAGGAGCCGGTCGGGGTGACGACAAGGCTGAAGTCCAGGATGCCGCTCTTGACCGTGTGATCGGAGGCGAACGTCTGGTGCAGCAGCGTCTGGGGGCTGCTCGAGGCGGCATGGGTGGAGCTCGAGCCGCAGCCGGCGAGGGCGAGCGCGCTGAGCGCGAGCCCGGCCGTCACGACCCCCGCCCGGAGGCGGCGCCGGACGCCCACTGCAACATCATCCTCAGCTCTCGACCTCACTCTGGCGCGAATGTAGCATCGAGACAGTGCGCAGGAGCCTGGTCATCCTGCTCGCGGCCGGCGCCGTCACGGTCGTCCCCGCGAGCGCCTCCGCCGCCCCGGTGCTCGTCCTCGGCTCCCACGGCCACGTCACCCGGCGAGACGACCGCTTTCTCGGCCCGGAGTCGCTCACGCCCGCTGGCCCGGCTGCCCCGGCCGCCCCGGCGGCGCTCACCCCGCTGGCGCTCGGACCCGCCTCCGGCGCGGGCTCACCCACCCCCGCTCCGCCCTCCCCGACGCACCCGGGCTCGACGGGCACCAAGCACAAGCGCAAGCGCCGCCCGCCCGCGGTGACCGTCGCCTCGGTGCTGGCCGCGATGGTGCGCTCCGGCGCCATCACCACCGCGCAGAGTGGGGCGACGCTCGGCGCCTTCGACGCCGCGCTGGCCACCGAGTCGCATCTGAGCGGAACCCGGCGCCGCGAGCTCGCCGGGGTCACGACGACCGTCCACGACATCGCCGTCACCGGCCGGATGTCCCCCTCACGGCTGCCGGCGATCATCGCCACCCTCGACGCCAACCGGCGCTGGTGGTCGACCGGGGCGCTGCTCACCTACGGGCAGCGCGTCGAGTTCGCCGGCTCCCAGCTCGTGTGGGAGTACTACCCCGGCCAGGGGATCCAGCTGCAGGTGCTCGGCAGCTTCGGCAAGGCGAACGGGCTGTGGCAGGCCGGCGCGAGTGAGTACCCGGCGATGGAGCAGCTGCTCGGCGAGATCATCCCGCTCGCCTCCGAGCGGGGCGGCGGACTCACCTGGGAGTACTACTTCGACTGGGAGGGCGGCTCGCCGCCGTGGACGAGCGCGATGTCACAGGCGACCGGCCTGGAGGCGCTCAGCCACGCGTATGAGGCGACGAAAAACCCGTACTACCTCGCGATCGCCGCCCGGGCGATGGGGATCTTCACCCACACCCCGGCCCAGGGCGGGGTCATGATCCGGACGTCGGCCGGCGCGCGCTTCATCCAGTACACCTTCGCCCCCTCGGCCGCGATCATCAACGCGTTCCTGCAGACGCTGCTCGGCCTCCACGAGTACGCGACGGTGAGCGGGAGCGCGCTCGCCGCCGGCCTGTTCGCCCAGGGCAACGCCGAGGCCGAAGCCGAGGTGCCCCGCTACAACACCGGCGCCTGGTCGCTCTATGAACCCGGCGAGCCGGACAGCCTCAGCTACCACGAGCTCGTCACCGGGTTCCTGGCGAAGCTGTGCACGGTCACCGCGGGCCCCGTCTACTGCACGACCGCCCAGGCGTTCACCGCCGACCTGCACACGCCGCCGGCGATCCGCGTCCTCACCGCTCGGGCTCCGGCCCGCAAGCCGTTCTCGCTGCGCTTCTCGCTGTCGAAGATCTCCCACGTCGGCGTGACGATCCGCCACGGCGCGACCGTGCTGGACGCGACGAGCGCGACGTTCGCCGGCGGTGTCGAGACGATCGCCGTGCCCAAGCTCAGCGCCGGCACCGACACGGTCACGCTCACCGCGGCCGACCTCGCCGGCAACTACACCCGCGCGCCGGCGACCACGCTCACCGTCAGACGCTCGAAAGCCCCGGCGAGTGGAGCGGCCCCGGCTCCGTAGACTCGGCCGGCCATGGCCCCGAGACTGATCCTCTACACCGGCAAGGGCGGGGTCGGCAAGACCTCGGTGGCGGCCGCCAGCGCCCGGGCCTGCGCCGCCGCGGGCCGACGCACGCTCGTGATCTCCACCGATCCGGCCCACAGCCTGTCGGAGTCGCTGGAGGTGGCGCTCGGCAGCGAACCGACCGTCGCCGGTGATCAGCTGTGGGGGCAGCAGGTGAGCGCCCACACCGAGATGGAGACCCACTGGTCGGCGGTGCAGAGCTGGATGGGCGCGCTCCTGGCCGAGCACGGCGTCGACCGGATCTCCGCGGCGGAGCTCACCGTCCCCCCCGGGATGGACGAGCTGTTCTCGCTGCTGCGCCTGCACGAGCACCACGCCCACGGTGACTGGGACGTGATCATCGTCGACTGCGCGCCGACCGGCGAGACGCTTCGCCTGCTCTCCTTCCCCGACGTCGCGCGCTGGTGGATGGACAAGGTGTTCCCGTTCGAGCGTCAGATCCTCGCCGCCGCCCGGCCGCTGGCCCGCACGCTGCTCGACATCCCGCTCCCCGATCGCGAGGTGTTCGCCGACATCCAGCGCCTCTCCGGAAAGCTGATCGCGATGAACGAGATCCTGCGCGACCGCGCCCACTCGACGGTCCGGCTCGTGATGAACGCCGACCGGATGGTGATCGGCGAGGCGATGCGGACGTTCACCTACCTGGGGCTGTACGGGTACGCCTGCGATGCGATCGTCGTCAACCGCTTGCTCGGCGAGGACGTCGGGGACTACTTCGCCGACTGGCGCCGCGTCCAGGAGCAGCATCTGGAGCTCGTGCACTCGGCGTTCGCGCCGGTGCCGGTGCTGCGGGCGCCCTACTTCGAGCGCGAGGTCGTCGGCCCGGTGATGCTCGACCGCCTCGCCGAGGCGCTGTGGGACGGACTGGATCCGGCGGCGGTGCTGTTCGACGGTCTCTCCTCCGAGCTCACGGTCGCCGGGGACGGCTCGGCGACGCTGCGGCTCGCGCTGCCGCTCGCCGACAAGGGCGAGGTCTCGCTGAAGAAGATCGGCGCCGAGCTCGTCGTCACCGTCGCCGATCAGCGGCGGACGATCGCGCTGCCGCCGGCGATGGCCCCGATGCGCGCCGGCGCCGCGCGCCTGGACGACGGCGAGCTGGAGATCCACTTCCATGACTGAGGCCGGTTCAGACCCCGACGCGATCACCGGCGTCGACGCGCTGCGCGCGCTCGAGGAGCGACTGGACCGGGCCACCCAGACCGCCGAGCGTCTGCTGCGCGACGCCGCCGGCACCCGGCCGGTCCCCCCGGACGGCTGGCGCGCGGACCCGGCGGGCGAGGAGCCGCCCGTGACCGGTCGCTGGATCGAGGCCACCGACGCCGAGCTGCTGCTCGGGCTCGCCTCCGGCGTCCTGGGCCGGATCCCGACCGAGCTGCAGCAGCGCCTGATCTCGGCGCTGCGCGAGGTGTTGACGGCGCTGCGCGCGCTCATCGACTGGTGCCTGGAGCGCGCCGAGCGCCGCCGCCGGACCCCCGCCGAGGTCCAGGACATCCCGATCCTCTGAGCGTCCCGGAGGCGCCCGGAGCGGTCCGTAGACTCGGCCGCCCCGTGCCGGCGTCCACCCCCTCCAACGACCTCGATCGCCGCCTCGCGCTGCTCACCTCGGTGGCGCTGCTGTTCGTGCTGGGCGCCCCGTGGTACCGGGTGACGGTCATCGTCACCGGCATCGCCGGACGCCGCCACGGACTCGCGCAGACCTGGAGCGGCTGGGAGGCGCTGTCGACGGCGAGCGTCGTATGCGCGGTCGTCGCGCTGGCCACGATCGCGCTGCTGCTGATCGCCCCGCGGCGCCCGATCGACGGTCTCGGCGCCGCCGGGCGGCGGGCGGCCCGGTCCCGGGCCATGGGAGTGCTCGTCGCCGGGGGCGCGGCGATCGCGGTACTGCTGGGGCTGATCGATCTCCGAAGCCACCCCGGTCCCCGGGTCGACGCCGCTCACGCGTCGAGCGCGGTCGGGGCCCAGTGGGGGCTGATGCTGTCGCTGACGCTGTGCGTGGGGCTCTTCGGCCTCGGGATCCGGATCGCCCGTGTCAAGGTCGCCGCGGCGACCGTCGCGGAGCCGCGCCGGGAGCCGCGGCGCAGGTCAGCCCGCGCCCGGTCGTAACACGAACGCGAACAGCACGCTGTCGAGTCCGATGGCGAGGATCCCGAGCACGATCAACCAGCGCAGCCGGGTGATGTGGCCGATCACGCCGACGACCACGCCCGCGACGAGGACGGCGAAGCTGAGGTGCAGGTTTGACTGCTGGGAGGCGGCGAGCAGGAACATCGGTGAGACCGAACCCTATATTTGATCTGGAGATCATGAGCGACACCGCGACAGAGCCCCAGTCCGTAGAGGAGATCGCCGACGGCCTGCGCGAGGTCGGCTACCTGCCGGGCCGCTCCACGGCGCTCGTCTCCTACCTGGCGACCAAGCTCGGCAAGCCGGTGCTCGTCGAGGGGCCGGCGGGCGTGGGCAAGACCGAGCTCGCCAAGGCGCTGGCCAAGTACCTCGGGCGTGAGCTCGTGCGCCTGCAGTGCTACGAGGGCCTCGACGAGGCCAAGGCGCTGTATGAGTGGAACTACCGCAAGCAGCTGCTGCGCATCCAGGCCGAGGCCGGGG
>CAZZWJ010000174.1:0-6706 GCA_964657875.1 uncultured Solirubrobacteraceae bacterium | reverse complement strand
CGCTGCGCCGCAGCCGCCTGCGCAGCGGCAACGGCCGCGCCGTCGCCGAGCTCGTCTGATTCCCATTTCCCCCATCCGAGAGTCCGGCCGACTCAGATCCGCCTCGGCGGCGGGTCTGGGTTCGTACGGGCGCAACCCGTAACGTCCCGACCCGACACGATGCTCTTCGGCCGCCTCGACACCCGGCTCTCGCTCGGCGTGCGCCTGCTCGGGCTGGCGCTCGTGATCTGGTCGGTCCTCGCCGCCTCCGCCGACGGCCCGGGGACGAGCGGCCGCGGTCTCGCGGTCACGCTCCTGCTGGCGGCGTGTGTGATCGGCACGCTGCTGTGGCTGCGCGTGCGTGACGTCGAGGCTCCGCTCACCCCGGACACCTACGGGCTCGCGGCCGTCGGCGGTGCCCTCATCGGCGCGTCGCCGTACACCGCGGCGTCGGCGTTCGCGTTCGTCGCGATCGTGGCTGCCGCGATCCGCGGCGGTCTGCGGCGTGGCGTGGAGGTTGCGGGCATCGGTGCCCTCGCGCTCGCGGTCACCGTGATCATCTGGGACGAGGCGTCGGTCGCGCTGCTCGCCTACGGCCTCGGTTTCGCCGCCGCCGCGCTCGCCGGCGCCAACGCCCGACAGACCCGTCTGCGCGCCGATGAGGCGGAGTTGCTGCTCGCCCAGAGCCAGCGCTCGGCCGAGGAGCAGATGCGGGCCGCCCGCCTGCAGGAGTCGACGCGGATCGCGCGGGAGATCCACGACGTGCTCGCCCACTCACTCGCCGGGCTCACGATCCAGCTGGAGGCGACGACGGCGCTCATCGAGGCGGGCGCCGGCTCTGACGAGGTGCTCGCTCGGGTCCGCCGCGCCCATGAGCTCGCCCGCGAGGGACTGCGCGAGACGCGCCGCGCCGTCGGCGCCCTGCGCGACGGCGGCGCGGTGCCGGTGCCCGAGGCGATCCGCGCGCTCGCCGACGCCGAGGCGGCCGAGCTGTCGATCGCCGGGGACCCGGCGCGGCTACGCGGCGACGTCGGTCTCGCGGTGCTGCGCGTCGTGCAGGAGTCGCTCACCAACGCCGCCAAGCACGCCCCCGGCGCCCGGGTGTCGATCGCCGTCGACGCCGGGGAGCGGGAGGTCGTGGTCGTCGTCGAGGATCGCCTCGCCGCCGGCGTGCCGGTGGCCGCCGGGTCGCTGGCCCGCTCGGGTGGCGGCTACGGGATCGCCGGGATGCGCGAGCGCGCCGAGGCGCTCGGCGGGAGCCTCACCGCCGGGCCGACCGATGACGGCTGGCGCGTGACGCTGCGCGTGCCGATCGCGGGGGACGTGGCGTGAGCGACGCGATCCGGGTGATGGTCGTCGACGACCAGGGCCTCGTCCGCGAGGGGCTGATGACGCTGCTGGATGCGGCCGCGGGGGTCGAGCCGGTGGCGGTCGCCGCCGACGGTGAGGAGGCGGTGACACTCGCCGCGCGCCACCATCCCGACGTCGTGCTGATGGACCTGCGGATGCCGCGGATGGACGGCGTGGAGGCGACGCGGCGGATCCGCGCCGCCCGCCCGGAGACGGAGATCGTCGTGCTCACCACCCACGCCGATGAGGCGTCGATCCTCGATGCGATGGCCGCCGGCGCGCGGGGCTACCTCACCAAGGACGCCGGGATCGCCGAGATCACCCGCGCCGTCCAGGCGGCTGCCGGCCATCACGCGTTCCTCGACCCCGCCGTCCAGGCGCAGCTGCTCGCCGCCGCCACCGCGGGGCGCCCGGCCGCCGCGGCGGCGCCGCGGGCCGAGCCGCTGCCCGATGAGCTCACCCCGCGCGAGGCCGAGGTGCTCACGCTGATCGCGGCCGGTCTCTCCAACCGCGAGATCGCCACCGAGCTCGTCGTGAGCGACGCCACCGTGAAGACCCACGTCAACCACGTGTTCGCGAAGACCGGCGCCCGCGACCGCGCCCAGGCGGTCCACTACGCCTACACGCACGGCCTCGCCCGCTGATCGACTCAAGCCGGGTGTGATAGTTTGACGTCGAAAGATTAGTCTCCCAAGCTTTGGACGTCGAAATGAACTCGGAAAACTCCTCGCACGGCACGTCGGCCCCCCGCATCGAACCTCACGTGATGCGGGTCGCGATCGTCGTCATCCTCGGCATCATCATGTCGGTGCTCGACACGACGATCGTCAACGTCGCGCTCAAGAACCTGTCCACCGACCTGAACACCTCGCTGTCGGGGATCCAGTGGGTGATCACCGGCTACCTGCTCTCGCTGGCGGCGGTGATCCCGATCACCGGCTGGGCGGTACGGCGCTACAGCGCCCGGCGCCTGTATCTGGTCGCGCTCGTCGTGTTCACGGTCGGCTCGGCGATGTGCGGCCTGGCCACCAACAGCCAGGAGCTCATCTGCTTCCGGGTCCTGCAGGGAATCGGCGGCGGCATGCTCACCCCGATCGGCCAGATGATCCTCGTCAAGGCCGCGGGACCGCGCAACCTCCCCAAGGTGATGAGCCTGATCGGCGTGCCGATCGTGCTCGCGCCGGTGTTCGGCCCCACGCTCGGTGGCCTGCTGCTGCAGACCGTGGGCTGGCAGTGGATCTTCGAGGTCAACGTCCCCGTCGGCGTCCTCGCGCTCGTGCTCGCCCTCAAGCTGCTGCCTCACGACGAGGCGGGGACCGAGGAGGCCGGACGGCTGGACGTGCTCGGCCTCGCGCTCGCCGCCGTCGGCGTCGTCGGCATCACCTACGGCCTGTCGGAGAGCGCGACCGCCGGCAGCGTGCTGTCGGGCTCGGTCGTCATCCCGGTGATCGTCGGGCTGGTGCTCGTCGCGCTGTTCGTGATGCGCTCGCTGCGGATCTCCTACCCGGTGCTCGACCTCAGCCTGTTCCGGAGTCCCGCCTACCGGGCCGCCTCGGTGGTCACCTTCTGCCTGGGTGCCGCTCTGTTCGGCGCGATGATCCTCCTCCCGCTGTACTTCCAGGATGTGCTGGGTGACAGCGCGCTGAAGACCGGCCTGCTGCTCATCCCCCAGGGCCTGGGCAGCGGGGTCGGCATGTTCGCCTCCGGCCGGCTCACCGAGCGCTTGGGCGCCGGGCGCACCGCGATGCTCGGCGGCGTGGTCATGTCGCTGGCGACGATCCCGTTCATCCTGATCACCGCCCACACCCCCTACGGTCTGCTCGGGATCGCGATGGTCATCCGCGGCGTCGGGATCGGGCTGGCGATGATGCCGGCGATGACCGCCGCGTTCTCGGTGCTCACCAAGGAGCAGGTCAATGACGCGAGCCCCCAGCTCACCGTCCTGCAGCGCGTCGGCGGATCGCTGGGCACCGCGGCCATCGCGGTCGTCCTGCAGCACAACCTGTCGGGCGCCCACACGGCCGCGGCGACCGCGAGCGGGTTCGGGAACACCTACTGGTGGGTGATGGGCGCGACCGTGATCGCGCTCGTGCCGACCGCGATGCTCGCCTACATCGAACGCCGCGCCCGGGTCGCGGAGGATGGGGATCCGTCCAACGCGCCGGCGACCGTCGAGGTGGCGCTGCCCGAGACCGACGTCCCCGTCCTGGAGGCGGTGTGAGCGCCCACCCCCAGGCGCCGTCTCACCCGCCGGCGGCGGCACCCGGCGCGCCGACGGCCCTCGACGACCTGCGCGCGGCGGTCTCCGGCCTGTTCGCCGCCGAGCGACGCCTGCGCAGCCGCGACAGCGCTCCCGGGGAGCTCAGCCACGCGCACATCCGGTCGCTGCATGCGCTCAGTGAGGGCGAGATGACCGCCGGCCAACTCGCCCGCAGCACCGAGCTCAATCCGGCGAGCGTCACCGCGATGCTCGACCATCTCGAGCAGTCGGGAATCGTCACCCGGCGGCGCAGCACGACCGACCGCCGCGTCCTGCTCGTCGGGCTCACCGCCAGCGGGCGCGAGCTGGTGGAGGCCAAGACGGCGCGCTGGAAGGCCCGGTGGGCCGAGCGCCTGGGCGGCTACAGCGAGGCGGAGCTCGCGGTCGGTGAGCGGATCGTCGCCGAGGTGGCCGACCTGCTGGACTCGATCGTCAGCGAGCGCGCCGGCGACTGACCCTCGGGCAGCACCTCGGTCACCGGCGCGGGACGGCCCAGGTGGTAGCCCTGGCCGTGGTCGACGCCGAGCCGGCGCAGTCGCGTGACCGTCGCCTCGTCCTCGATGAACTCGGCGATCGTCTCCGCGCCGAGGCGGTGGGCAAGGCCGACGATCGACGCGACGATCAGCCGGTCGGCACCGTCCTCGGCGAGTCCGCGCACGAACTCGCCGTCGATCTTGACGAAGTCGAACTGCAGGTGCTTGAGGTAGGAGAGCGACGCGAAGCCCGACCCGAAGTCGTCGAGGGCGAAGCGACAGCCGAGCGCCCGCAGCGCCTGGGCGACGTCACGGGCGCGGTCGAGGTTGACGATCGCGGCGGTCTCGGTGATCTCGACGATGAGCCGACCGGAGGGGATCGGGCAGGCGGCGATCATCGCGCTGAGGTCGTCGATCAGGCGGGGGTCACACAGCGTGCGCCCGCTCATGTTCACGCCCAGGCTGACGTCTCGCCCGGTCGCATGACAGTTGGCGAGCAGGGTGAGCGCCTGGGCGAAGACCCACCGGTCGATCTCCTGGATGAGGTCGAAGCGCTCGGCGATGGGGAGAAACGTCGCCGGCATGATCAGCTCACCCGCCTCGCCATGCATCCGCAGCAACAGCTCGAAGCGGTCGACCGGTGGACCACAGATCGCGCGGATCGGCTGGGCGAAGAGCTCCAGGAGGTCGTGGTCCAGGGCGGCGCGCAGGCGCCCCAGCCACGACCGTTCGGAGGTGAGCGTCCGGGGGCCGGTGTCGCCGGGGGCGGCGAACGCGATCTGGTTGCGGCCCAGTTGCTTGGCGGCGTACATCGCCGTGTCCGCCGAGACCAGCAGCGCCTCGGCGTCGACTCCCGCACCCGGGGTCAGCGCGGCGACGCCGATCGACGCGGTCACCGACGTCCGGCGATCGTCACTGCCCACCGTGGCGTGCTCGGCGACGGCGTGCAGCACCCTCTCGGCCGCGGTCGTCGCCGCCGTCGCGTCGGCGCGGGGGAGGATCACGGCGAACTCATCGCCGCCGAGGCGGCCGATCACATCGGTCTCCCGCAGGCAGCGGCGCAGGCACGCCGCGACCCGCGTGATCAGCTCGTCGCCGTAGGAGTGGCCGAGCGTGTCGTTGACGCGCTTGAAGCCGTCGAGGTCGATCAGCAGCAGGGCACCCTCCTGCGCGTAGCGGTCGGTGCTCGCGACGCTGCGGGTGAGCTCGGCCTCGAAGGCCCGGCGGTTGAACAGGCCGGTGAGCGCATCGTGGTCGGCGAGATGGCGCAGCTGATCCTCCAGGCGCTTGCGGTCGCTGATGTCACGGGAGATGACCGATGCGCCGGTGACCGTGCCGACCCCATCCATCAACGGGGAGATCCGGATCGAGACGTCGACGGTTCGGCCGTCCTTGCCCACGCGGACCGTGTCGAGCTGAACCGACTCTCCCGACAGTGCCCGGCCCAGCAGCCGCCGGTCCTCCCCGGCGCGCGCCTCCGGGACGATCATCTCCACCGACGTGCCGATCGCCTCGTCACGGGCGTAGCCATACAGACGCTTGGCGCCCTGATTCCACTCGAGGATCTTGCCGTCGCGGTCCTCGGCGATGATCGCGTCCTCACTCTGTTGGACCATCGCGGCGAGCATCCGGTTGTCGGCCTCGCGCTGGACCCGCGTGGTGACCTCCCGCCACACCGTCAGTGCACCGGTGATCGTGCCGTCCTCTTCGCAGTAGGGAGCGAAACCGATCTCGTAGTGGCGACCCCGCCCGGCGTCGTAGTCGATCGTGCTCGGCTCCCCGGCGAGCGCGCGGCGCACGAGTCCGGGCAGCCCGTGAGCCTCCGCCGAGGAGACCTGATCGTCGATGAGCTTGCCGACCTGTGCCTCGCCGTCGATCCCGACCGCGGCGGTCAGGCCGCCCTGCATGAGCACGCACCGCCCTGACGTGTCGTAGAGGATCACCATCGTGTCGGAGATCTCGTCGAGCAGGCGTCGCTGGCGGCGCTCGACGGCCCGTCGGGCGTGGTCGGCGACGCGCAGGCGGACCTCGGTCATCGCGCTGGCGGCGAGTTCGTCGAGCATCTGCACCTCCTCCTCGGTCCACGCGCGCGGCGAGGTGTCCATCGTGCACAGCGCTCCGATTGCGGGGCCGTCGGGGTCGGCGAGGGGCACGCCGCAGTAGGCGATCACCCCGGCGTCGGCCGCGGCCTGCGTCGTGGCGTCGCCGACGCGGGGCTCGTCTCGTGCGTCGGTGACCGTGAACGGCGCCCGGTCACGCACGACGTACTGACAGAAGGAGGCCGCGGCGGGCATCCGCGGCGGCAGCAGCTCCAGTCCGTACGAGCCCTTGACGTACTGGTGGTGTCCGTCGATCACCGACATCAACGCGATCGGCGTGCCGAGCAGACGCGTGGCCAGCCGGGCGAGCCGCTCAAAGACCTCTTCGGCGCCGGAGTCCATCATCTTCGAACGCGCCAGGGCCTGCAGGCGGTCGGGATCCCCGAGGCGAGAGTCGTCCATCAAGTGATACATCGGCACCGGTCGCCGGTACTTGAGTGCGGCGGACTTTGCGAGAATCACGGCGAATGACGCACGGGGGGTCGATCCGGGCCGCGGCGGGCACCTGCGGGCCGGCGGTCTACTGGTTCTGGAATCACGTCCCG
>CAZZWJ010000173.1:6494-6735 GCA_964657875.1 uncultured Solirubrobacteraceae bacterium | reverse complement strand
ACTCGGTCTCACGCAAGTCGATGTGCTCGGTTTCTCCATGGGCGGCCTGATCGCCCGCTACGCCATCGAGGTCGAGACGGTCGCGACCGTCGGCACCCTCACGGTGACCCCCGGCGCGGTGAGCGTCATCCCCGGCGGCGCGCGACTCGGCATCGACATGCGCGCGATCGAGGACGTGTCGCTGGATCGCCTGCAGCAGGCGATCGACGACGCCGTGCGCGCCATCTCCGAGCACCGCGGC
>CAZZWJ010000173.1:0-6484 GCA_964657875.1 uncultured Solirubrobacteraceae bacterium | reverse complement strand
CGTGCGGGCCACGGTGACGCTCACGCGCCGGGGATCGCCCGTCGCGATGGATCCCGAGCTCGCCTCCGCGGCGCTGCGGATCGCCCGCCAACGCGGGATCGCCGCGATCTCGACCTGGTCGGGCGCCGGCCACGACGCCCAGCACCTCAACGGCCTCGCCCCCGCGCTGCTCCTGTTCGTGCCGCTGCACGGCGGTCAGAGCCACACCCCGCAGGAGGGCGCTGAGATGAGCGAGATCCTGACGGCCGGCGAGCTCGTCGCGGCGGTGATGGGGGATGCCATCCGCGAAATGTGAGAAACTTGTGATGGTGGATTCCGGGGAGCGAGCAAGTGATGCGTGGTTGAAGTCGGATTTCGGCCGATCGCCTGAGCGGTGAGACCCGCGACGTCCCCCGACTTCACGCGACTCGACGCGATCCGTGAGGATTGCTCAGAGCTTGAGAACCATCACGTCGACGAGCTGCTCGCCGACCGGATCAGTCGCCGCCAGTTCGTGCGCCGTGGCGCGGTCATCGGCCTCTCGGCCGGGGTGACGGGCGCGATCCTCTCCGCCTGCGGTGCCGCGAACAAGACCGGCGCCGCGGCGAGCGCCAGCACCAGTGCGGCGAGCGGCCCGGCGGTCAAGGGCGCCACGCTGAAGCTCGCCCAGCAGGTCCCCGCCGGAGCCGTCAACCCACTCACCGTCGCCGATGCCGGCGGCCTGTGCATGCTCTGTCAGACCGGCGAGTTCCTCTGCCTGGACAACGCCGGGGTGCTGCAGCCGATGCTCGCCACCCGGTGGGCGCCGAGCGCCGGCGGCACGGTGTGGACGTTCACCCTGCGCCGGGGGGTGAAGTTCCACGGTGGCGCGACGATGACCGCCGACGACGTCGTCTACACGTTCCGGCACCTCTGCGATCCCAAGAACCCGTCCAACGCGCTGTCGACGTTCGCGGGGATCCTCTCCCCCACCGGCGTGCGCAAGGTCGATGACCACACGGTCGCCTTCCACCTCGATGCCGCCAACGGCAACTTCCCCTACCTCGCCTCCTCCGACACCTACAACGCGATCATCGTCCCCGCCGGGACCGACTACGCCGGCTGGCAGAAGACGTTCGTCGGGACGGGCCCGTTCGTGCTGAAGAAGTACACCGAGAACGTGGGCGCCACGTTTCTCGCCAATCCCGACTACTGGGGGCCCAAGCCACTCCTGCGCGGGACCGCGTTCACCTTCTACACCTCCCAGCAGCCCCAGCTGCTCGCCCTTCAGGGCGCGAGCGTCGACGTCGTCGTCGAGTTCGCGCCGTTCGGCGCCACCGCGATCACCGCGAACTCCAAGTACGCCGTCATCAAGCAGCAGGCATCGCTGCACCGCGAGCTGTCGATGCGCTGTGATCGCAAGCCGTTCGACGATCCCCGTGTCCGCCAGGCGGTCGCGCTCACGCTCGATCGACCGGCAATGGTCAAGACCTTGCTCGCCGGCCTCGGTCAGGTCGGCAACGACAGCCCGTTCGCGCCGGTGTTCAAGTCCACCGACACGAGCGTCCCCCAGCGCACCCAGGATCTGGGGAAGGCCAAACAGCTGCTGGCGTCGGCCGGCCATCCCCGCGGCTTCTCGGCGACGCTGTTCACCGAGCAGTATCAGGAGATCCCCGCGCTCGCTCAGGTGATCCAGGCCTCCGCGGCCAAGATCGGCATCGACATCAAGCTCAAGGTCGAGACCCAGAACGCCTACTACGGCAAGTCGAGCTTCGGCAACTCCGACTGGCTCGACGGGGAGATGAGCCTCGTCGACTACGGCAACCGCGGCGTGCCCAACGTGTTCCTGGAGGCGACGCTCACCGCCGGCGGCGCCTACAACGCCGCCCACTTCCGCAACCCGACCTACGACCGCCTGGTCAAGCGCTACGTGGCCGCCGTCGACCCGTCGACCCAGCGCTCGGTCGCGGGCCAGATCGAGCGGCTGCTGCTGGCGCAGACACCCGTCGTCATCCCCTACTTCTACGACGGTCTCACCGCGACCACCGCCGCGGTCAAGGGGGTCCTGCCGGCCGCCACGTCGCAGGTCTTCCTCGGCAAGGCGGCGTTGACGAGCGCCTAGCCGCGCGGTCGTCTGCTCCCGATGCTCCGTTTCGTCCTCAAGCGGGTGGCCCTGGCCATCATCACGCTCTGGATCCTCAGCCTGATCGTGTTCTTCGCCGCCCAGGTGCTGCCCGGCGACCCCGGCCGCGCGGTGCTGGGCCCGCTCGCGGCGCCGGCGGCGGTGCACGCGCTGGATCGTCAGCTCGGCACCGACCGGCCGGTGATCGACCAGTACGTGACGTGGCTCGGGCACATCGTGAGCGGCAACTTCGGCACCTCGACCCAGTATCAGTCCTCGATCAACCCGATCCTCGGGTCGGCGGTCGTCAACTCGCTGAAGCTCGCGGCGCTCGCGTTCATCATCGTCGTCCCGCTCGGCGTGCTCGGTGGGGTGATCGCAGCGCTGCGCTATGGCACCTGGGTGGATCGGGTGATCAGCGTCTTCGGCCTGTCGGCGACCGTGATCCCCGAGGTCGTGTCGGGGATCATCCTGATCGCCGTGTTCGGGCTGTGGCTGAACATCCTGCCGATCTCGGCCAGCGGTGGATCCGGCTTCGGGGGGACGATCGACCATCTGATCATGCCCGCGATCCCGCTCGTGCTCATCCTGTTCGGCTACATCCAGCAGATGGCGAGAGCGGGCACCATCGAGGCGCTCAACTCCGACTACGCCCGCACGGCGACGCTCAAGGGCCTGCCGCGTCGGACGATGATCCGCCGCCACGTCCTGCGCAACTCGCTGCTGCCGACGATCACGGTGATCGCCAGCCAGACCGGCTACCTGATCGGCGGCCTGGTGCTCGTGGAGATCCTGTTTCACTGGAACGGGATCGGCACGCTCATCTTCAACGCCGCCTCCCACAAGGACTTCTCGATGCTCGAGGCCGGGGTGCTCGTGATCGGCGCCGCCTACATGGTGGTCACGCTGCTCGCCGACATCCTGTACTCGCTGCTCAATCCCCGGGTGCGACTGGAGGGGGTCGAATGAGCATCGACACCGTCCCCATCGAGTCCGTGGGCGCACTCGGCGTCGGGCAGGCGGGCGCGCCGGATCTGCGTCGCGAGTTCCTGCGCTCGCTCGTGCGCCGCCCGGCGTTCGTGGTCGGCGCCGCGATCATCGTGTTCTGGATCCTCGCCGCCATCTTCGGCCAGTCGGTCGTCGGCAGCCCCGACGCCGAGAACCTGCTCGCGCCCAACCTCGCCCCCGCTGCCGGCCACCTGCTCGGCACCGACCAGCTCGGGCGCAGCATGCTCGCCCGCGTCATCGCGGGGTCCCGGGACGTCCTCATCATCGCGCCGGTCGCCACCCTGCTGGGGACGATCGGTGGGACGATCATCGGCCTGTTCATGGGGTACTTCCGGGGCATCGTCGACGACGTCGTCGGCCGGGTCGTCGAGGCGTTCCTGGCGATCCCGCTCGTCGTCACCGGGATCCTCGGGGTGATCGCGCTCGGCGGCTCAAACGCCACCCTGATCGTCGTCATCGGGATCGTGTTCATGCCGCTGATCGCGCGCACCGTCCGCGCGGCGGTGCTCCAGGAGCGAGATCTCGACTACGTCGCCGCGGCCCGTCTGCGCGGTGAGAGCGCCCTCTACATCATGTTCGCCGAGATCCTGCCCAACGTGCTGGCGCCGATCACGGTCGAGTTCACCGTGCGCGTCGGCTACGCGGTGTTCACGCTCGTCACGCTGTCCTTCCTGGGCTTCGGCCTACAGCCTCCGTCCCCCAACTGGGGCGCCGACATCTCCGCCAACTACGGGCTGATCGTCACCGGGCAATGGTGGGAGTCGCTGTTCGACGCGCTGGCGATCGCCACGCTCGTGATCGCGATCAACCTGCTCGCCGTCTCGATCGAATCCGCCCTGGACGACGCATGACCGACCCCACCGAAGCCCCCGCTCGCGACACCGAGGCCGCCGACGCGCTCACGCTCGAGCACGTCGATATCGGCTACCGCGTCCGCGGTGCGACGCAGCGGATCGTCCGTGACGTGTCCTTCCACGTCGCCCGCGGCGAGTCCTTCGGCCTCGTCGGCGAGTCGGGCTGCGGCAAGTCGACGATCGCACTGGCGATCGTGCGCTACCTCGCGCGCAACGGCACGGTGAGCGCCGGCTCGGTCTCGATCGACGGCCAGGACGTCCTGTCGCTGCGCGGCGAGGCGCTGCGCCAGCTGCGCGCCCGCGCCGTCTCGATGGTCTACCAGGAGCCCGGGCGCGCGCTCAACCCCTCGCTGGTGATCGGCCGTCAGGTGGCCGAGGTCTATGAGATCGCCGGCCTGGAGCGCGGTCCCGCCAAGGCGAAGGCGATGGAGATGCTCGACCGGGTGCGGATCTCCGATCCCGCCTCGGTCATGGGCCGCTACCCCCACCAGCTGTCGGGCGGCATGCTGCAGCGCGTCGTGATCGCGATGGCGCTCGCGGCCGAGCCCTCGCTGCTCATCCTCGACGAGCCGACGACCGCCCTGGACGCGACCGTCGAGGCCGAGGTGCTGGAGCTCGTCCGCAACCTGCGCACCGAATTTCACACCTCGCTGCTGTTCATCAGCCACAACCTCGGCGTGATCGCCCAGATGTGCGATCGCGTCGGCGTCCTCTACGCGGGGGAGCTCGTCGAGGAGGGACCCGCCGCCGAGGTCTTCCACGCTCCGCGCCACCCCTACACCGTCGGGCTGCTGCGCTCGATCCCGCGCCGCGAGGCGGGGGCCAACCGGCGGGGCATGCTCGCGACGATCCCGGGCTCGCTGCCCGTCCCCGGCGTCGAGATCCCGGGCTGCATCTTCGCCGACCGCTGCGGCCTGGCCGACGAGCGCTGCCGCACCGAGGCCCCACCGATGTATGAGATCGGCGGCGGTCGCGGGTCGCGATGTCACCACCACGAGCGGGCCGAGACGGTCCCGGCGCAGCTGGCCGAGGCCGAGCCCGGGCAGGATGACGGCGCAGCCGCGGAGATGACCTCCCCGGCGCCGCCGGCGTCGGCCGGCAACCGAGACGCTCCCGGGGAGCCGGTGGTGCGCATCCGCGGCGCGTCGAAGACGTTTCGCCAGGGCGGGGACCTGATCCGCGGGCTGCTCGACGTCGACCTCGACATCGCCGCCGGGGAGACCGTCGGGCTCGTCGGTGAGTCGGGGAGCGGCAAGACGACGCTCGCTCGGGTGCTGATGGGCCTCACCGCTCCCGACGACGGCGCCGAGGTGACGCTCGACGGACATGCGCTCGCGCCCCTGGCGACCCAGCGCAGCGCCGCCGATCAGAAGGCGCTGCAGATCGTCTTCCAGAACCCCGACTCGGCGCTGAACCGCCGCCACTCGGTGCGCCGGCTGATCTCCCGGTCGCTGTCCAAGCTCGGCGGCTACCGGTCCACGCAGCTGCAGGAGCGGCTGAGCTCACTGGTGGCGTCGGTGCGCCTGCCCGAGCGCTACCTGCCGATGCGGCCCTCCCAGCTGTCGGGCGGCCTCAAACAGCGGGTCGCGATCGCCCGGGCGTTCGCCGGCGATCCCCGGGTCGTCGTCTGCGACGAGCCGACGTCGGCCCTCGACGTCTCCGTCCAGGCGGCGATCCTCAACCTGCTCACCGACCTGCAGCGCCGCAGCCGGACCTCCTACCTCTTCATCAGCCACGACCTCGGCGTCGTGCGCTACCTCGCCGACCGGATCGTGGTGCTGTACCTCGGGCGGGTGATGGAGGTCGGGCCCGCCGAGAAGGTGTTCGCCGGACCCCAGAACCCCTACACCGAGGCGCTGCTGTCGGCCGTCCCGAGCCTCGACGATCTCGACCCCTCCGCCGGGACCGATCGCCGCCTGCGGATCCGGCTGGAGGGTGAGATCCCCAGCGCCGCCCATCCCCCCTCCGGCTGTCCGTTTCAGACCCGCTGCCCGCGCAAGCTCGGGGAGATCTGTGAGACGACCGAGCCCGAGCTCGTCGAGGAGGAGCCGGGCCACGGGATCCGCTGCCATATCCCGCTGGAGGAGCTGCGCCGGTTGCAGACCGTCGACGGCAGCGCCGCCGCGTCAGCACAGGAAGCGGCCGACGTCGACGGGTCGTCGTCTCAGACCCGCTAGGCGCGAGGATCGGCCGGACCGTCGTCCCCGCTACGCCGCGTAGCCGGGACGCACGAGCCCCGACTCGTAGGCGAGCACGACGAGCTGGGCGCGGTCGCGCGCCGGCAGCTTGGCGAACAGCCGCGCGACGTGGGTCTTGGCGGTGAGTGGCGAGACGACGAGCGCGTCGGCGATCTCCGCGTTGGAGGCGCCGCGGCCGACCAGCTCGAGCACCTCGCGCTCGCGGGGAGTGAGCGACGTGATCCGCTCGCCGAGCTCGGGCGAGGGCTCGGCGACCGGCCCGGCGACGAACGCCTCGATCAGCCGCCGGGTGTGTCGGGGGGCGAGCAGCGCCTCGCCGGCGGCGACCACCCGCACCGCGGTGA
>CAZZWJ010000172.1:0-6787 GCA_964657875.1 uncultured Solirubrobacteraceae bacterium | reverse complement strand
CGATGCCGCCGGTGGGGCTCGAACCCACGACCCGAGGATTAAAAGTCCCCTGCTCTACCAGCTGAGCTACAGCGGCGCGTGCGAGATGATCGCATCCCGGGGCGTCGAGCCGTCGTGATGGGCATGAGAGGACACGCGTGTCGACGCGATCGACGGGGGGCGGTTCACGCCGCTCGGCGGGCTCAACGGGACATGGACGTCCGCGACGACCACCCCGTCTCACGGCGCCCCTGCCCGACCCCGAGCTCTGACTCAGGTGGCGACCTCGACGCGGAAGCGATCGCGCTTGACGTGGAGGTCCCAGAGGATCTCGGCGAGCTTGGGTGGGTCCTTCTCCGCGTCGCCGGCGACGATCGAGCCGCCGATGATGAGCTGGGAGACGTGGATCCCCTCCTTGGCGAGCTCCTCGTGCAGCAGCTCGACGTACGCGGTCTCCCCGGCGAACGCGACGCTCGTCCCGGTGAGATGGGCCTTGGGCACGAGCGCGGTGCCGCCGTTGACGAACAGGAGGGTGCCGCGATTCTCACCGAGGAAGCGCATCCCGGGAATCACCTGATGCACGGCGGCAACCGGCCCGTAGATGGAGAACTCGACCGGCCCGACGAGATCCGCCGCGGTCGTCTCGAGGATCGGACGCATGAAGTCCTTCTGGGGCAGCGGGCTGTACTGGAGCACCTCGATCGGCCCCAGCGTCTCGGTCACCCGCTCAAGCGAGCGGGCCAGTCCGCTCGGATCCCGGACGTCGGCGGCGAAGCCCTGCGCCTGGATGCCCTCGTCGCCGAGCTGCGCGGCGAGCGCGTCGGCGCGCTCCTGACTGCGGGAGAGCAGAGCGACGGCGAAGCCCTCCGACCCGAAACGGCGGGCGACGGCGGCGCCGAGGCCCGGGCCGGCACCGATGATGGCGATGGTGGTCATGTTCGCAATCCTCCCCGGCGCGTCGGGGATCAAACCCGACCATCGATCGACCCTGCGCGCGTCACGCCAAGCGGATCAAACCCGCCACGCGACCACCGATCCGATCCGCCCGCGCGTCAGGACGGCGGGGCACACGCGGTCGCCTCGATCTCGACCCACATCCGCGGGTCGATGAGCGCGGAGACCTCCACCATCGTCATCAGCGGCTTGACCGCCCCCAGCGCCTCGGAGAACGCGCGACCGACCTCACCGGCCCGGGAGATGTCGGTGACGTAGACGCGCAGCGCGACGATGTCGTCGATCGAGGCGCCGCACCGGCCCAGCTCCAACCGGACCCGACGCAGCACCTCGACGGTCTGCTCATATGGGGTGTCGCCGATCACGGTTCCGGCTGGGCCAACCGACGTCGTGCCCCCGAGATGGACCATGCCGCCCGCGACGACGAGGCGGCTGAAGCCATACTCGGTCTCCCAGGGCGACGGCGGATCGCCGCCGAGGCGACGGACCTCGGCCACGGGCTCAGTGACGGAAGTGGCGCCGCGCGGTGAACACCATCGCCGCCCCGGCCTTGTCGACGGCCTCGACGGTGAGGTGGTCGCGGACCGATCCGCCGGGGTGGATGATCGCGGTGACGCCCGCGGCGAGTCCGAGCTCGGCGGCGTCGGGGAACGGGAAGAACGCATCCGAGGCCATCACCGATCCGGAGACGTGGTCCCCGGCCTTCTCGATCGCCATCCGCGACGCGTCGACGCGGCTCATCTGGCCGGCCCCGATGCCGACGGTGGCGACGTCGTGGGAGAGCACGATCGCGTTTGACTTCACATGGCGGCAGACGCGCCAGGCGAAGATGAGCTCCTGCCACTCGGCCTCGGTCGGGCGCCGCTCGGAGACGACCTGCATGTCGGTGCGATCCTCGAGGTCGAAGTCCCGATCCTGCACGAGCAGGCCGCCGACGACCTGACGGACCTGGGGCTCGATCATGTTCGGGATGCGCCGCTCGCGGTCGTCGAGGACCCGCGTGTTCGGCTTCTCGGCGAGCACCTCGAGCGCGGCGTCGTCGTACCCGCGGGCGAACAGGACCTCGACGAACTGCTCGTTGAGCCGGCGGGCGAGCGCGGCGTCGACGGCGCGATTGAGGCAGATGATGCCGCCGAACGCCGACATCGGGTCACAGGCGAACGCCTTCTCATAGGCCTCGGCCGCGGTGGTGCCGACCGCGACCCCGCACGGTGTGTTGTGCTTGATGATCACGCACGCCGGGATCTGGAACTCGGCGAGCAGCAGACGACCGGCGTCGAGATCGAGCAGGTTGTTGAACGAGATCTCCTTGCCGCCGAGCTGGGAGACCATCGACAGCACGTGGGTTCGGGCCCCGACCTGCTCGTAGTAGGCGGCGCGCTGATGGGGGTTCTCGCCGTAGGGGAGCTCGAGCACCTTCTCATAGGCACGGACGAACAACGGCGGGAAGTCCTCACGCTTCTCCTGAAACCAGCGGGCGATCGCGGTGTCGTAGCGCGCGGTGTAGGCGAACGCCTCGGCGGCGAGCGACTCGCGGGTGGCGGGCGACAGATGCCGGTCTGAGCCCCGCAGCTCGTCGATCACCGCGTCGTAGCTCTCCGGGCCGACGACGGGCGCGGCGAACCGGTGGTTCTTGGCGGCGGCGCGGATCATCGTCGGACCGCCGATGTCGATGTTCTCGACCACCTCGGAGTCCTCGACGCCACGGCGGGCCGCGGTGCGCTCGAACGGATACAGGTTGACGACGACCAGGTCGACCCACTCGACGTCGTGCTCGGCGGCCTGTTGGACGTGCTCGGGGTTGTCGCGCACCGCGAGCAGGCCGGCGTAGAGCTTGGGATGCAGCGTCTTGACCCGGCCGTCCATGATCTCGGGAAAGCCGGTGAGCTCATCGATGGAGCGGACCGCGATGCCCGCCTCGGTGAGCGCGGCGGCGGTTCCACCGGTGGAGACGATCTCGACCCCGAGCTCCGAGAGACCCCGGGCGAAGTCGACGATGCCGGTCTTGTCCGAGACCGACAGCAGCGCTCGTGAGACCTGAGGCCCCGGTTCGGCATCGCGCTCCACCCGGTTCATCGACGCATCGCCGCTCGCCTCCATTACACAGGCACTCTACCGGCTGACCCGGATCCGCCGGGGGTTGGCGGAGTCGACGGACACCGCGCCCCGGGAGATGCTCACGACCGCCCGCGCGAGCAGCTCGTGCTCGATCGGATGCAGCACCGCGAGCACCTCCTCGGCGTCCTCGGCGTCGGGCAGCTCGACGGCCCGCTGGAAGATGACCGGGCCCGTATCGACGCCGTCGTCGACGAAGTGAACGGTGACGCCGAACACCTTGGCGCCGTAGTCGAGGGCCGCCTGCACGACGTGCAGCCCCGGGAACGCGGGCAGCAGCGCCGGGTGGACGTTGATCACCCGCTGCGGAAACGCGGCGAGGAAGCCCGGGGAGACGAGCTGGGTGTAACCGGCGAGCACGACGAGCTCCACGCGATGCTCGTCGATCAACCACTCGGCGATCGCCCGGTCCCGGGCCGCCCGGTCGCCGCCGTGATCGGTGGCCGGGAACGCCCGGGCGGGGATCTGCGCGGCGTGGGCGCGCTGCAGGGCCGCCGCCGTCGGCCGGTCGGAGGCGACCGCGACGAGCGCGTCGCCGTCACGGCCGTGAACGCGGTCGATGAGCGCCTGCAGATTGGAGCCGGTGCCCGAGGCGAGGACGGCGAAACGCATCGTGGCGCGACCGTAGCGGCTCACTCGGCGGGGCCGTGCGCCCGATCGGCTCTCAGTACGGCTCGCTCGGCGACGCCGGGAGCCGGATCGGGTCCGACCGCGGCGGTAGCGTCAGGGAGCCATGCAACGTGTGCTCGCCGCCTTCGCCCGCGCCGCCGCCGGTGATCCGACGGGGCTGGACCTCGCGCGCGACGGCTGGGCGGACCTCGAGCCCGAGCAGCAGGCGCTGCTCACCGCACTGGGGCGGCTGCTCGCCGACGGCGCCGGCGACGGAGACGGGCGCCGCTCGGCGGCCCTGCCCGAGGTCCTGGATGCACTCGCGGGCGCTGACCTTGACCGGGCGCGCCGGCAGTTCCACGGCCTCGACGAGGCGGAGCGTGCCCTGATCGCCAAGATCGGGCGCTATCTGGCCGACCGTCGTGAGGCGACGATGCCGATGCTCGGGGCGTTTGACGGCGTCGGCGACGAGGGGTCCGCCCCCGGGCGTCCGGCGCGGCGCGTCGGGATCGAGACCTCGCTCACCCCCGAGGCGCTGCTCACGCGACTGGGGGGCTATGAGCGCTTCCGTCCCGCCCAGCGCGAGGCGGTGCAGGCGGCGCTCGACGGCCGCGACACGCTGCTCGTGATGCCGACCGGCGGGGGCAAGAGCCTCTGCTATCAGCTGCCGGCGATCGCCAGCGAGTCGCTCACGGTCGTCGTGAGCCCGCTCGTGGCCCTGATCGTGGACCAGCATCGCCGCCTGCTGGACGCCGGTCAGCGGTCGGTGATGCTCGCCGCCTCACTCGGTGAGGAGGCCAACGGGGAGGCGCTGTCGGCGATCCGCGGCGGCGAGGCCCAGATCGTCTTCTGCGCCCCCGAGCGGTTTGCCTCGACCGGATTTCGATCGGCGCTGGCGACGCGCGACATCGCGCTGTTCGTCGTCGACGAGGCCCACTGCGTCTCGGAATGGGGGCACGACTTCCGCCCGGACTACCTGCGCCTGGGGCCCGTGATCACATCGCTGGGCCGACCGCCGGTGATGGCCTGTACGGCGACCGCCACGCCCCGCGTCGCCGAGGAGATCGCCGCCCGGCTGCAGCTGCGCGATCCGCTGATCATCCGCCGCGGCTTTGATCGCCCGAACATCACCTTCGACGTCGTCGCCCTGGAGGGCACGGGCTCGGTGATGCGCAAGCGCGGGCTGCTGCTCGCGGGGCTCGCCGATCCCGCACAGCGCCCGGCGATCGTCTACTGCGGCACCCGCAAGGACACCGAGGCCGTCGGCGCGCTGCTCGGCGAGCACGAGATCAGAGCGGCGGTCTATCACGCGGGCCTGGACCCATCCGCCCGTCACGCCGCCCAGGACGCGTTCATGCGCGGCGAGGTCGACGTCGTCGTGGCCACCAACGCCTTCGGGCAGGGGATCGACAAGGGTGACATCCGCAGCGTCTGGCACTGGGCGCTGCCGACGAGCGTCGAGGCCTACTACCAGGAGGCCGGCCGCGCGGGGCGCGACGGGGAGCCGGCCCGCGCCGTGCTGCTGGCGATGCGTGGGGACCTCGGCCGTCTGATCCAGTTCATCAAGCGCTCGCAGATCGACGTCGACGAGGTGCGCCGCGCAGTCGCCGGGATCCGCGCCGGCGCCCGGGACGGCGTCACCGAGCTGGACCCCCGTCGCCAGGAGGATCGCGACCGGATCACGCTGGCGGTCGCCGAACGCGCGGGCGTGGTGGCGATCGCGCCCGCCCCCGGAGGCCGGATGGCGGTGCGGCTCACCGGTCACTTCGACGGCGAGGCGGTCGGCGAGGCGTGCCGGCAGGCCACCGACCGGCGCTGGCGGGCCTACGCGGCGCTCAAGGCGTTCGCCGAGGACGCGACCACGTGCCGGCGCCGGCAGCTGCTCGCCCACTTCGCCGACCTCGAGGCGCCCGCGCCGACGGGTCGCTGCTGTGACGTGTGCGATCCCGTCGTGCTGCCCGAGCTGACGCTGAAGGGCTCGCGGAGCCGCGGAGGCGCCGGCGCGGGAGACGGGTCCGGGGTGCCGGAGGGTCCGCCCGTCGACGAGACCCAGCTCGCCGAGCTCAAGCGCTGGCGCAGCGGCCGGGCCGACGGCAAGCCCGCCTACACGGTGGCGACCAACGCGACGCTCGAGGAGCTGCTGCGCCGCCGCCCGGTCGACGAGCGGGCGCTGCTGGAGATCCGCGGGGTCGGACCGGGGTTCGTGAGCCGGCACGGCGAAGACGTGCTGGCGGTGCTCGCCGACCTCGCCGCCTGAGCCCGCCGACATCCCGGGTGGGATGCCGGCGGTGGCGGATGGCTGGTGGAACCCCTAGATCGCGTGCACGAGCGCGACGCCGTGATGGCGGGCGTAGTGCATGTTGGCCCGCTTCACGTAGGCCACCGAGTGGCCCTTGCCGGCCTTGACGAACGCGATCTTGCCGTGGGCGGTCATCGTGTTGTTGCCGGGTCCGCCGTTGAGGCGGGCCTTGCCGGTGCCGGCGATGAGCACGTCGTTGCCGGAGCCGCCGTTGAGGGTGTCGGCGCCGTTACCGGCCTTGATGTAGTCGGCACCGGCGTTGCCCTGCAGGTTGACCTTGCCGCCGCCGGCCACGATGCGGTCACTGCCCTTGCCCCCGAGCACGTAGGCGGGGCCGTTACCGAGCGTGACCCGATCGTTGCCGTTGGCGCCGAACACGGTGACGAAGTTCTTCTGCTTGTTGACGACGGTGTCGTTGCCGGCGCCGCCGTTGACGCACGTCCGGTTGCCGCCCTTGACGGTGATCGTGTCGTTGCCGCCGAGGCCCAGCACCCGCATCCGCACCTTGGCGACCGTGATCCGGTTGGCGCCCTTGGTGCCGACGACGACGAACTTCGGACCCGCGCCGTTCAGACAGGCGGTCCGGCGGCCATAGAGCCGCCGGGCGGCCGCCAGCGAGACGACCCGACCGCCGGTGACGGCGTCAGCGCTGGCCGGAGCGACGACGACTCCGGTCGCGGCTCCACCGGCGCCGGTGAGTTCGCACAGGGTGCCCGTCGAGTCGAGCGTCGTACCGGCCGGGCAGGTGGTCGACGACGGGCTCGGGTTGGGGTTGGGGTTCGGAGTGGGCGAGGGGTTCGGGGACGGGTTGGGGGTCGGCGTCGGCGTCGG
>CAZZWJ010000171.1:0-6808 GCA_964657875.1 uncultured Solirubrobacteraceae bacterium | reverse complement strand
GCCACGCAGAAGTCGACCTCGCCGAGCGCCTGCTCGATCGGCTTGCCCATCTCGCGGGTGATCGTCTCGGCCAGCTGCTGGCGGCGCTCGGTGTGCAGCTCGCCGACGCGACGCACCATCGCCGCGCGCTCGCTCACCGTCGTCGTCGGCACCCACTCCTGGCTTGACCGAAACGCGGAGGCGATCGCGTCGCGCAGTCCGTCGTCGGTGATCGTCTCGTATTCCCTGACCGTCTCGCCCGTCGCCGGGTTGATGACCGCGTAATCCGCCATCTCTACCTCCGCTGTATCAACTGCCGTTGTCGTACGGCTCAGCCTATGGGGTCGGCGCCGCGCCCGGCTCCCCGGAAGTCCGCCGGCCCCGGTGGCTCGCGCAGCAGCAGCACCTCCTCGTCCTCGAACACCGCCCGCAGCTCCAGCCGACCCCCGGCGGCGGCGATATAGCGCGCGAGCGCGAACAGGTACAGATCGTCGCCCTGGTTCACGCTCCAGGCCTCGTCCGCGTCGACGCCCAGACGCTCGGCCATGATCGAGTCGGTGATGCCGCGTCGCCGGCGCGTCTCATGGAAGCGCTCTTCCGCATCACCCAGACGTGCGTAGGCGGCGACGTGTTCCTCGTTCAGGCCTCTCTGCCGGCGGATCTCGTCCCAGCTCGTGTCCTTCGCCATGTCGCTTCCTTTCCGCTGGCGCGCCGACGCGCGTCCATGCGCGCGTCCGCCACCTTGACGTTTCGGTCATACCACTGATTCCACTCGCCCGTCTTGTCGCCTCCGAGCAGCATGACGGCCGTCCGGGGTCCTTCCATGGCGAACAGGACGCGCAGGTTGCCGCCCGTCGATCGCAGCTCCTTCATGTCACGGTGACGTGAGCTCTTGATCGGCTTGACGTGACGGCGTTGCGCCGAGTCCCCGTCGCGGGTGAGCGCCTCGACGGCCGGCGCGAGCTTCGCGGCATCCTCGTCGCCGAGGCCGTCATACCAGCGCCGTGCCTCCGGCGTCCACACCATTCGGAAGGCCATCTTCCACCAGAGCCTCCGGCGGCCTCACTTTCACCCCCCCACCGAGCTCTCTGGGCAGATCGGACGGCCCTGAGACGTCGAGGTTTCCCGGAGTGCGTCCGGGGTCAGCTGTCGAACCCCAGCCCGAGCCGGTCCAGCGTTCCCAGCCACAGCCCCCGCCGGCCCTCGCGCTGGTCGGCGGCGGCGAGGCGGTTGCGGGTGAGCTGGATCACCGCGGAGCGCAGCGGCTCGGGGGGGAACGGCAGCGGCCGGCTGCGCACGAAGCGCCGCCGGGTCGCCTCGCTGTCACGTCCGTCGAGGAGATCCAGGGCGACCTCGGCGCCCCAGCGGGTCGCGCCGACCCCGAGGCCGGTGTAGCCGGCCGCCCACACGGCCCGCCCGTCCAGCGCGCTGCCGAAGCACACCGAGAAGCGACTGCAGGTGTCGATCGCCCCGCCCCAGCGGTGGCTGAAGCGGACTCCCCGCAGCTGGGGGAAGACGGTGAAGAAGTGCTGGGAGAGGCGGGCGAACGTCGCCTCGTGGACGTCGAGGTGGTCGGCGACCGGCCCGCCGTAGCGGTACACGGCGTCGTAGCCGCCGAACAGGATGCGGCCGTCGCGCGACAGGCGGTAGTAGTGAAACTGGTTGGCGCCGTCGTCGAGCCCCTGGCGCTGCTCCCAGCCGATCGACTCGCGCTGCGCCGCCGACAGCGGCTCGGTCATGAGCACGTAGTCATAGACCGGTGCGATGTAGCGGCCGATCGCGCTGAGGAGCGGGGGGTAGGCGCTGGTGGCGAGCAGCACGCGCTCACAGCGCACCGCACCCGCCTGGCAGGCGACGCGAACCCCCAGGCCGTCGCGGGTCAGCCCGTGCGCCGGCGAGTGCTCATAGATCCGGACCCCGGCGGCCACGGCGGCGCGTCGCAGACCGTCGGCGAGCCTCCCGGGATGCACGAGCGCCGTCCCCCCGCGGGTCCAGACCCCACCCAGATAGGTCGGGGAGCGCACCTGCGCCCGCACCTCCTCACCCGAGAGGACGTCGGCCTCGGCACCGTGCGCCCGCGCGAGCGCCGCCTCCTCCTCCAGACCCGGAAGCTCCCAGGGCTCGGTCGCGACGCTGAGAAATCCGGGCTGCTCGAGCTCGGCGTCGATCCCGAGGCGCGCCACATCCCTGACCAGACCTTCGAAGTTCGAAGCGCTCAGGCGGGTGAGGGTCGCCATCTCCTGCGGGAAGCGCGACAGGCCGTTGGCGACCCCGTGCGTGAGGGATCCGTCGAGGAAGCCGCCGTTGCGGCCGCTCGCGCCATCGCCGCAGCGGCCGCTCTCCACGACCACCACCGCCCGCGACGGGTCGCGGGCCACGGCGTGCAGCGCCGCCCACAGACCGGTGTAGCCGCCGCCCACGATGCACAGATCGGCGTCCACCACCTCCTCCAGGCGTGGCTGCGGATCCCGGGCGGCGAGTGAGTCGAGCCAGAACGACCGCGGCACCGCATCGGCGTAGGCGGCGCGGTCCTCGGCCGAAGGTGCCGCCCGGGGCCAGATCGACGTCACGGCGTCGACCCCCGGTCCGCCGACAGCACCCCGTCCGCCGGCGCCACCCGCACGATCTCGTCGTCGTCGGTGAGCGACAGACCGGCGCGCATCGTCGCCCCGGAGAAGTACTCCCGGTGACCGCGCTGCAGGGAGACCATCCACACCAGTCCGACGAGCGTGGTCATGATGACGACGAACAGCGTGCCGCCGACATGCCAGCCGAACAGGTCCAGGACGACGTAGCTCTGGCTCGGCTGCAGGTAGACCTTGACCGACCAGCCGATGACGATGAAGAGGATCAGCGCCGCCACCCCCGGCACGATCACATCACTGAAGGCGGCGCGGGCGGAGACCCGGATGGCCGCGCGGAAGTGCCAGGCGCACGCCAGGGCGCTGATCGCGAGGTAGAGGGCGGCGAAGAACGTCGTCGCGGTCACCGCGTCGGAGATGACGTTGCCGTGGGAGAGGAAGTTGAGCGCCCCGTAATAGACGACCGACAGCGCCCCGAAGGCGATCGTGGAGAACGAGGGTGTCCGGTAGCGGGGATGGATCTCGCCGAAGATCGGAGGCAGCGCCTTGTGGAAGGCCATGGAGAGGGTCGTGCGGGCGTTGGGCAGGATCGTCGTCTGGGTGGTCGCGGCCGCCGAGGTCAGGACCATGAACAGCAGGAGCTTGGTGAGGACCCGTCCGAGCGGCGACCGGCCGAACACGGCGGCTCCGAGCGGGGAGAGGACGTCGTTCTGGTTGGCCACGTTGCCCAGGCCGATGCCGTGATGGCCCACCCCGGCGAACCCCTGCACCGAGATCGTCACCAGCAGATACGTGGCGAGCAGCAGGAACGTCGAGATCACCCCGGCGACGCCGGGGATGCGCCGCGCGTCCTGCGTCTCCTCGTTGATCGAGGTCGTGGTGTCCCAGCCCCAGTAGATGAAGATCATGAGCAGCAGTCCGAGCATGAACTGGTCGATCGACATCTTCGTCGGGTCAAACCAGCTCCACGACGGCCTGAGGTGACCGACGGGAGCGGTGCCGTCGCCGAGCTTGACGAGGGCGACGATCCCGAGGATGAACAGCACGATCACCTCGATGATCACCAGCCACGTCTGGATCCGGGCTGAGATCTCGATGCCGCGCCACGACAGCCAGGTGAGCCCGATGATCCAGGCGATTCCCAGCGTCAGCACCCACGGGCTCGTCGCGTTGACGCCGATCGAGTGGGCGCCGAGGAGCAGGAACACGTATTGGGCGGCGATCTGGGCGTAGCTGGCCATCGCCAGGAAGTCCGACGCGATCGTGCCCCAGCCGCCGGCGAACCAGCCGATCCGGGGTCCGAGGTTGCGCGCCGCCCAGGTGAAGCTCGTCCCGCAGTCCGGATCGGCCCGGTTGATCTGCTTGATCGCCCACGCGGTCATGAGCATCGGGACGAACGCGACCACGACGAGCAGCGGAGTGCGCAGCCCGACGATCGCAACCACGAACCCGAGCGTCGCGGCGAGGCTGTAGGCGGGCGCGGTGGAGGCGACGCCGACCGAGATGCTCGAGAACATGCCGAGCGCGTTGCTGCGCAGGCCCTTGTCGGCAAACCCCGCCGGCGATTCATCTCCTGCCCGGGGCTCACTCGACATCGTCGCCAGCTTACGGATCTCGCGGGGGGCGGCCGGGAGCGCGCGGGCGGGTCAGCGCCCGGAGATGAGTGACGCCATCCGCGCGAGTGGATCGGTGGCGTCGCTGTCCGACGAGCTCTCCCGACGGTCGGCGCTGCGGTACAGGCCGTAGACCAGGTGGGCGCCAAGCCACCGCAGCGGCTCGGGCTCCCAGCGCCGGGCGCGGCCGCGCACCCAGGGCAGCCGGGTCAGCGCCGAGTCCGCGCCGCAGACGAGGTCGACGAGCGCGCGCGCGGCGAGATTGCTCGCGGACACCCCGCTGCCGACGTAGCCCCCGGCCTCCCCGAGCCCGTCGGCGCGATCGAACCCGACCGTCGGGGTCCAGTCCCGGCGCACGCCCAGCACGCCGCACCATGCCTGATCGATCGTCGCTCCGACGGTGGCCGGGAACATCGCGTGCAGGATCGTGGTGAGCTGGCGGACCGTCGCCGCCTGCGTCTGTCCGAGGCGGTCGGTGCGGGAGCCGAAGCGGTACGGGATGCCGCGGCCGCCGAGCGCGATCCGTCCGTCGGCGGTCCGCTGGGCGTACATGTAGGCGTGTGCGAGGTCACCGAGCAGCTCGGCGTGATCCCAGCCGATCTGCGCCCAGCGGTCGTCGCTCAGTGGCTCGGTGACGATCATCGCCGAGTTGAGCGGGAGCAGCTCGCGGCGGGCGCCGTCCAGCGACGCGGTGAAACCCTCCAGACAGCGGAGCACCACCGGCGCGCGCACGGTTCCCCGATCGCTCACCGCCCGGCCGGGTGCGATCGCGGTCACGGCGGTGCCCTCGTGGATCGTCACCCCGCGCGCGCTCACCGCCCGCGCGAGGCCGCTGACGAGCTTGGCCGGCTGAGCCCGCGCGCAGTGCGGGCTGTAGAGCGCGGCCCGGGCGCCGGAGATCCGCAGTCGCTCCTCCAGCTGCGCCGCCGACAGCTCGACGAGGTCGGCTTCGCCCTGTCCCCACGCGCGCTCGAGCGCGAGCGTGTCGTGCATCCGGGCCGCCTGGGCGGCGCTGCGGGCGACCGACAGCACCCCGGGCTTGATCAGGTCGGCGTCGATGCGCTCGTCGGCGGCCACCTGCAGGATCTCGTCGATCGTCGCCTGCAGCTCGCGCTGCATCGCGATCACCGAATCGCGTCCGCTGGTGCGCGCCATCCGCTCGCGGACGCCTGCGAAGTGGTCGGAGATCCAGCCGCCGTTGCGCCCCGAGGCGCCGAATCCGGCGAACTCCCGCTCGAGCACGACGATCTCGGCGTCGGGCCGGGCGCGCGCGAGGTAGTAGGCGGTCCACAGTCCGGTGAAGCCCCCACCGACGATGCAGACGTCGGCGGTTCGGTCGCCGGGAAGCGGCGCCCGCCGAGGGGCGATCCCGGTCTCCTGATGCCAGTGGGAGATCGCGCCGTTGCGGCGGACCGCGCCGCCGCCGTGATCGCTGGAGGCCATCGCCCGCTCCACGATAACCCCAACCGTCGACGATCTCGGGTCGGTCACGCGGGTAGCCTCGGATCGCGCGGCCGCGCGACGGACTCACCGACACAAGGAGCACCTCGTATGCAGCTGGGAATGGTCGGCCTGGGACGGATGGGCGCGAACATCGTGCGCCGCCTGATGCGCGACGGGCACGAGTGCGTCGTCTACGACGTGAGCCCGGACGCGGTCAAGGCGCTCGAGTCCGACGGCGCGACGGGTGCGAGCTCGCTCAAGGAGCTCGCCGAGAAGCTCACGGGGCCGCGCGCGGTGTGGATGATGGTCCCCGCCGGGAAGATCACCGAGGACACCGTGCAGGGGCTGGCCGAGGTCCTCGAGTCGGGCGACACGATCATCGACGGCGGAAACTCGTATTACCGCGACGACATCCGCCGCGCCAAGCAGGTCGCCAAGTCGGGCCTCGAGTACCTCGACGTCGGCACCAGCGGCGGCGTGTGGGGCCTCGAGCGCGGCTACTGCCTGATGATCGGCGGCAACCGCGACGCGTTTGACCGCTTCAAGCCGATCTTCACCACGATCGCCCCCGGCGAGCAGGGAGCGGGGCGCACCCCCGGGCGCGAGGGCGACTTCTCCGACGCCGAGAACGGCTTCATGTACTGCGGCCAGGCCGGTGCCGGGCACTTCGTCAAGATGGTTCACAACGGGATCGAGTACGGGATGATGGCCTCCTACGCGGAGGGACTGAACATCCTGCACAACGCCGACATCGGCGAGCAGAATCGCGACGACGACGCCGAGACCGCCCCGCTCGAGGATCCCGAGTTCTACAAGTACGACATCGATGTCGCCGAGGTCTCCGAGGTCTGGCGCCGGGGTTCGGTGATCGCCTCCTGGCTGCTTGACCTCACTGCCCAGGCGCTGCACGACTCGCCGACGCTCGACGGCTTCTCGGGTCGTGTGTCGGATTCCGGGGAGGGTCGCTGGACCGCCCAGGCGGCGGTCGAGGAGGGTGTGCCCGCGCCGGTGCTCACCGCGGCATTGTTCTCGCGCTTCAGCTCGCGCGGCCTGGACAAGTTCGGCAGCCAGCTGCTGTCGGCCATGCGCCACGGCTTCGGTGGCCACGACGAGAAACCCGCGGATCAGTGATGCGGGGCGGGATCGACCTCGGCGGCACCAAGATCCAGGCGGTCGTCATCGATGACGACC